>CAYNRD010000166.1:0-5589 GCA_964399515.1 uncultured Mycobacteriaceae bacterium
CAAGGTCGCCCATTTCTGTTCCATGTGCGGGCCGAAATTCTGCTCCATGAAGATCTCCCAGGACATCCGCAAGGAGGCCCGGGAACAGGGCATGGAGGAGATGGCGCGCAAGTACCGGGAAGAGGGTGGCGATCTGTACGTGCCGAAACCCGCCGCGGAGTAAGCCACCCTGGCGCCGGCGCGCGCGGCCCCCGGGGCTGGTGCGCGCCGCCCCCGACCATGCCGATCCAAAAGCGCAGCGTGACCCTGCACGGCCACCGGACCAGCGTGTCCCTGGAGCCGGAGTTTTGGGCGGCCTTGGGTGACTTGGCCCGGGCCCGGGGCCTGGCCATGGACCGGCTGGTGGCCGAGGTCGACGATGCCCGCGTGCCCGGCGACAGCCTGTCCTCGGCCCTGCGCGTGCATGTTCTGGCGGCGCTCAGGCAGCGGTGATCAGGTCCGCTGGGTGGCCAGGTGAACGCCCAGGCCGATCAGCATCCCGCCCGCGGCCCGTTTGGCCAGGCGGCGGGTCCGTTCGGAGCGGGTGACCCGGTCCCTGAGTGTGCCGGCGAGGGCGATGAACGCCAAGTCGGCCGAGGAAAAGATCCAGTTGACCATCGTGCCCAACACCAGCAACTGCGCCCAGATCGGCCAGGCCGCCGTGGGATCGGTGAACTGGGGCAGGAACGCCAGGAAGAACAGTGCCGTCTTCGGGTTCAGCGTTTCGCCCGCTACGCGGTCCCTTAACCCCCTGTGGGGGGTCCGGCCCGCCACCGCGACCGGGCCGATCGGCGGCTCTGGCCGCAGGCTGGCCCAGATCCAGCGCGCGCCCAGGAACGCCAGATAGGCGGCACCGGCGAACTTGATCACCCCATACAGGATCGGCACGGCGTGAAACAGCACCGACAGGCCGAACGCCGCCGCCGCCACATGGGCGTAGCCGCCGACATGGATGCCCAAACACGCCAACAGGCCGGTGCGGCCGCCGCCCGCTAGCGTCTGGGCGGCCGCGTACATCATGGATGGGCCGGGCACATAGGCGAACAGCAGGGTGGCGACGAAGAAGGCCGCCAGCAGCTCGAATCCCGGCATGGCCCCGGCCCCCGGCCTAGCGCGGCCCGACGCCGACCGCGGGCGCGGGCGGGCCTGTGGCCGGGGCAACGGGGGCGGTGAAGCGGTCGGTCAACGCCTCGGCCGCTTGTTGGGCCACGAAGGCTTGCACGGCCAGGGTTTGCAGCTGGCGGGTCAACAGTTCGGGCCGGCCGCCCAGGGCGATGCCGACGGGCGGCGCTTCGGGGTGGTCGTAGAGGGCGAAATCCGTGTTCAGGTCCAACCGCCACTGCGGCAGGCTGAAGGTGCCTGCGCCTTCTCCGAACCCGGCGGGGGTGACCAGGCGCAGGCTTTCGGTCTCCAGCACGCCGTTTTCGACCCGGAAGCGGGCGTTCAAGGCATCGTATCCGGTGTGCCCGCCACTCAACGCGTCGCGCAGCTGGCCGATGAACGCCACCGGTTCCGACGGCGTGTCCAGCAATTGGTCCAGGCCCGCCAGATCGAACCCGGCGATGGTGCCGTCCCGCATGGCGATCAGCCCCTCGCCGGTCAGGCTTTCGACCAGGTCCCGTTCGCTGGCGCCGCTGGCGGTGCCGGTGAGGCCGAAATTGCCCCGCCCGGACACCCCGCCGGTCTCAAACACCCGGTCCAGAACGGTCTGGACATCGAAATCAACCATGTCCAGGTCATAGCGCACGTCCAGCCGTGGCGCCGGATCGGTGGTGACCCCGATGCTGCCGGTCAAGCCCACATCGCCGCCGAACAGCCGGCCGGTGGCATGGGTGACGGTGGCGGTCCCCTGGTCCAGGGTGACGGAGAGCACCGGTTCCTCGATCCGGTGCGGACCCAGGCTCGCGGCGGTGGCCGACAGGCCGATGGCGCCGTCCACGGCGGTCAGGGCGCCGGTCCATAGGGGGGCGTCGGACCATGGCGACGCGGCCCTCTGCGGCAGGGTGCGCCGTTGGGCGGGCAGGAACTCATCGATGACGATGTCGCTGGCCCGCAGGTCCAGGTCCACCCGGGGGCGGGCCTCGGGGCTTTCGGCGTCCGGCGCCGCGACGCCCAGCCGGCCCGCGAAGCTCGTGGCGCCGACCACGCCCCGCAGGTCATGAACATCAATGCCGGACCGATCGCCGGTCAGGTCGGCATAGACGTCCAGCCCGCCGCGCAGGCCGGACGGGCCGTAGCGGGGCACCTGCGCCGCCTGGGCGGGGCCGGCGTTGTCGTTAATCTGCCGCAACTACGCCTTATAGCCCGGATCGGCGGGCGCCCGCCCGGCGGTAGACGCGGTGATCTGGTCGCCAAGCGGCCCATGCAGGCGCGCCGAAACCCTGAGATCGGTTTCCGGTGCGGTGGCATTGACCGACAGGCTGACCCCATCCGTGCCGCCGCTGGCCTGGCCCGTCACCTGGGTGTCGCCGAAATCCCGAGGATCGACCGGCGGGGTGATGCCGAACCGTTCGAACAGGCGGCTGGCCCGGGTCATGGCCAGATCGAAGCTGACATGACCCTGGCGCCAATCCCGGAACGAGGCGACCGAGCCCGAGACCCGGCCCGAAACGCCCAGCATGCCGCCCACGCGCGCCTCGCGCACGTCCAGCCGGCCCTTGTTCCAGGTGGCGTCCAGGCTGATCTCCTGGGCGGTGACCCCCTGGGCGGTCAGGCTGCCGACATCGATGTCCAGATTGGCGTCGATCGCCTCCAACAGGTCCAGGCGGCCGCCCAAGGCACCAAGGGCGGCCGCCAGCGCCTGGGCGGGCGGGGTGCCGGGATCGGCCAGCGGGGTGGCGGGCCGGACGCTGTCATCGGTCGGTCGGCTGCGATAGGCGTCCAGGTTGATCCGGTCGATGGCCAGCCGTAGGCCCAGACCGGGCCGGCCCCGGTCGATCATCGCCATCGCCCCTTGCAGGCGGGTGGCGTCGATGGACAGGTCGACGCCGGTGAGCTGATATTCCTCCACCGTGCCGGTCAGGGTGCCGACGCCGGTGAAGCTGCGCAGCCGCGCGGTCGGGATCTCGGGCAGGGCGATGCCCAGCCAGCCCAGAACCCCGCGCAGATCGCCCGAGGCCGTTTCCACCGTCAGGTCTATGAACGGCAGCGGCCCCTCATTGCGCAGTGTGCCGACGGCGGCGATCTCCGTGCCCGCCGGCAGTTGGGCGGAAAACCGGCTGACCGCAGCCACCCCGTCGCTGATCGCGGCGTTCAACCGCCCCTGGCGGATCACCGTCTCCCCCAGCACCAGCGCATCGACGCCCAAATCCAGGGTCAGGGTCACCCAGGTCGGCAGCGGCACCGGACGCCGGACCAGGGCCGGAAGCCGGGCTGGGCTCAAGGCTGGCACACCCCCTTCGGGCGCCAGATCGCGCCAGTCCAGCCGCCCGGCGGACAGCGCCACATCCAGTTGCGGCACCGGCCCCCGGGCCAAGCTGATCGCACCCGAAAGCCGGTTGGCGCCGAATCCGATCGTCGCCTCGTTCAGGGTCACCGCGTCCTGGGACGCGGTCAGGCGCGCGTCCAACTCGCCCGGTCGCGCCAGCAGGTCACCCAGGTCATGGTCGATCCGCCAGTCCGCCAGCACCTGGCCCAAATCTGCGGTCGTCGCCGTGACCTCGCCCCGCACCCCGCCATCGGGGGTCAGCAGGCCTGCCAGGGTGATGACATCGGCGCTGGGCGCTGGTCCGACCGACAGGGAGAACGGCAGGCCACCGGCCGAGGACAGGCTGCCCAAATTGGCCTCGAACGCCACCGCGCGCCCCCGGATCTGGGCGGAGCCGGCGACCGTTCCGGGGCCCAGCGGCGTTTGCAGGGAGGTTTGCAGGCTGATCCGCTCGACCCGCTCGGACCAGGCGCCGTCGGGGGCGCGGACGGTCAGGCTGCCGTCGGCGACCGTCACCCGGTCCAGGCGATAGCGGGCCAAGGCCGCCCGATGCTCGGTCACCAGCCGCCCGTAGCCCGCGATGGCGGTCTCGGCCGATGCCGTGACGGTCACCTGGGGCTCGATCAGCACCAAGCGCTCCAGATGCACTTGGCCGCCGAACAGCGGCACCAGGGACAACTGCCCGTCCAGCACCGAGATCACGGCGGCCCGGCCGCTGGCGGCATCGGGACCTTGGGGGTTCGTGGCGGCATCACCCACGCGCAGATCGGTGATCCGCAGGCTGGGTGTGGGCAGCACCGAAAGATCGATGCCGCCGTCGATCGCCACAGGAACGCCCAGCCGGTCGGACACCATTTGGGCGATCCGGTCCCGATGCGGCGTCCAGTCGATGAAGCCGGGCACAACCAAGGCCGTGATCACCAACAGCGTCACCACGGCGATCAGGGTCAGGGCGAATGCTCTCACGAAGGCTTGTCCAGCATTTTCTCGGCGGCGGAGGGATAATCCGAACCCCATTTCCAACCACCCTTTACGGGCTCAGCGTAAAGGGTTCAAATCAAGCTTGTAAATGCGGGGAGACCGCCAGCGATCGCCCGGAGATCCCTGGAGGATGGCCCGGATTGGGCCCGCGCCGGTCGGCCGGGCGCCCTCATGGCAAGCGAGGACGGGTGGATGGGCGACGTGATCAATCTTCAGCAGGCACGCAAGCGCCGCGCCAAGCAAGACCGGCAGGACACCGCCCGCGTCAACCGACTGCGCCACGGCCGGACCAAGGCGGAAAAAGCGGCGGACACGGCCGAGCAAACCCGCCTGGTGACCCATCTGGACCACCATCGCCTGGACGCGGACCCGCCGTCGGGCGAGATCCAACGGGATGGCGCCCCGGACCCGGTTCGTTGACGATTCGTTGTTGAGCGGAAGGGTATATCTGGCGACTTGGCTGCTGGCCCTGGGGTCTTGCTGGGCGGTTGCGGTGGCCCACGCCCAGGCCCAGCCGGTGGACATCGCCATGGTGGTGGCGTTGGACCGGTCGGAATCGATCAGCGCCGCCGAGGCCGGCGCCCAGATCGACGGGCTGATCCACACCTTGGAACACCCCGATTTCCTGGCCGCGGTCCAGCTGGGCTTCACCGGGCAGCTGGGCCTGGCGGTCCTGACCTGGTCCAGCTTTGAACGGGCGGCGATCCTGGTGCCGTGGACCCGGATCGGCTCCCGCGCCGACGCGGAGCGGGCGGTGGCTCTGTTGCGGGCCGAGCGGGAGGGGCTGATCGCCTACCGCCACGGCAGCCAGACCGATATCGCCCTCGGCCTCAGGGAGGCGACGGCGGTGATGGACCAGACGCCGTTCCAGACCCGGCGCCGGATCATCAACATGGTCGGCGATGGCATCGATAATTTCGGCCGGGTGCCCTGGGTCGACCGGGACCAGGCCCTGTCCCGGGGCATCACCATCAACGGGCTGACCATGGGCCGGGGCTCGGCCGAAGGCGCGCTGCGCCGGTTCTATGTCCAGAACGTCATCGGCGGGCCCAGCGCCTTCGTGATGAACGTGCAGTCCCCGGATGAGATGCTGGAAGGCACCCTGCGCAAGATGGTCCTGGAAATCGCGCTGGCGAACCGGACGCTGGGCTTGCCGGAAGAGTCGGAAGAGTCGGGGACAGTATATTTATCTCTGCCCCCGG
>CAYNRD010000167.1:0-5582 GCA_964399515.1 uncultured Mycobacteriaceae bacterium
CGATGATCTCCGACAGGCCGTAGATGTCCACCGCATGCATGTCGAAGGCGTCCTCGATTTCCCGCCGCATGGCATTGGTCCAGGGTTCGGCGCCGAACACCCCCACCTCCAGGCTTGTGGACGCCGGATCGACGCCCTGGGCCCGGAACGCATCCAGGATGTTCAGCATGTAGCTGGGCGTGACCAGGATGGTCTTGGGCTGGAAGTCCTGGATCAGGGTCACTTGCCGCGGGGTCATGCCGCCGGACACCGGCACCACCGTGCAGCCCAGCCGCTCGGCACCATAATGGGCGCCCAGCCCGCCGGTGAACAACCCATAGCCATAGGCCACGTGCACGACGCTGCCCGGCCGGGTGCCGCTGGCGCGCAGGCAACGGGCGACGACGGTCGCCCACACATCCAGATCATCCTGGGTATAGCCGACCACGGTCGGCTTGCCGGTGGTCCCGGATGAGGCGTGCAGGCGCCGCACCTGGTCCATCGGCACCGCGAACAGGCCGAAGGGGTAGGTCTCGCGCAGGTCGGACTTCTGGGTGAACGGGAACTTGGCCAGATCCTCCAGCGTGGTCAGGTCGTCCGGATGCACGCCGGCGGCGTCGAACTTGGCCCGGGTGTGGGCGACGTTCCGATACGCGTGCCCAAGCGTCCATTTCAGCCGCTCCAGCTGCAGGGCCTGGATCTCATCGACCGACGCGATCTCGATCGGGTCCAGGCTGGCTGTGTCCGGGGTCAGGTCGGGTCTGGGCATGGCTCACGCCTCCTCGAAATGCCGCATGCCGATGGTGCGGGAACAGCCGCGGAACTGGGCGATCACCCGGCCGTCGGCGGCGGCGGTCACCCGCACATCGGTGACGCCGGTGCGGCCTTCCAGGCTGATCTCCGTGGCGGTGGCGACCAGGGTTTCGCCCGCCTTGGCCGGGGTCAGGTAGGTGATGGTGTTGTGCTGGGCCACAGCCCCCTGGTTGTGGCTGTTGCAGGCGAAGGCAAAGGCGCTGTCGGCCAGGCTGTAGATCACCCCGCCATGGCAGATGCCGTGGCCATTGGCGTGGTGGTCGGCGACGGTCAAGCGCAGCTCTGCCGTGCCGGGGCCGACCGCGACCAGCTGAAGGCCCAACCATTGGCTGGCCCGGTCCTGGGCCCACATGGCGTCGGCGCTGCGCCGGGCGCGCTCCTGGGGGGTGATCGCCGGGGTCACGGCTTTCGGCCCGTGAACACCGGCGCGCGCTTTTCCAGAAACGCCGTGACCCCTTCGGTGAAGTCGGGCGTGCGGCCGCACGCGGCCTGGGCTTCGGCCTCCAGGCGCAGCTGGGCGTCCAGACCGTTGGTGGCGGCGGCGGCCATGATCTGCTTGGTCTTGGCGTAGCCGACCGTGGGGCCGATGGCGAATTTGGCCGCCAGCGCCCGTGCCTCCCCCATCAGCGCGTCGTCGGGCAGGGCCTTCCAGATCAGGCCCCATTCAGCCGCGCGCGCGGCCGGCAGTGCTTCGCCGGTCAGGGCCAGGGCCTTGGCCCGCGCCTCGCCCAACAGCTGGGTCAGGGTCCAGCTGCCGCCGGCATCGGGCACCAGGCCAAGGGCCGCGAAGGACTGGATGAACTTGGCACTGTCCGCCGCCAACACAACATCGCAGGCCAAGGCGATGTTGGCGCCCGCACCGGCGGCGACGCCGTTGACCGCACAGATCACCGGCGCCTCGAACGCCTTGATGGCCTGGATCAGCGGGTTGTAATGCCGGGTCAGCACCTGGGCCAAATCCATCTGGCCGTCCGGCCCCATGGCCGCCGCCGGATCGGCCAGGTCCTGGCCGGCGCAAAAGCCCTTGCCGGCGCCGGTCAGCAGCACCGCCCGCGCCCCCGCCCGGTCGGCCTGGTCCAGGGCGTGGCGCAGCGCTTCGTGCATGGTGCTGGTCAGCGCATTGCGCTTGTCCGGCCGGTTCAGGGTGATTTCCACCCACAGCCCGCCCTGGGCGTCATGGGTCTCGGTCAGGATGTCATCGGTCACCGCGTCTCTCCCTCACACGCCCAGATAGGCTTCCCGGACCCGGTCATCGGCCAACAGGTCCCGGGCGGGTCCCGAAAGCGTGATGCGGCCCGTTTCCATCACACAGCCCCGGTCGGCGATCTTCAGGGCGGCGAAGGCGTTCTGCTCGACCAGCAGCACGGTCACCCCCTGGCTCTTCAGCCCGGCCACCACATCCAGGATCTGGGTGACCAGGATCGGCGCCAGGCCCATGCTGGGCTCGTCCAGCAGCAGGCAGTCCGGCCGGCTCATCAACGCCCGGCCGACCGCCAGCATCTGCTGCTGTCCCCCGGACAGGCCGCCCGCCGGCAGATCCCGCTTGTCCTTCAGGATCGGGAACAGGGCGAACACCCGGTCCAGATCCGCGCTGACCCGGGCATCGCCGAACCGCACCGCGCCCAGGCGCAGATTGTCGGCTACGGTCAGGTTGGTGAAGATCTGCCGCCCCTCCGGCACCTGGGCCAGGCCCAAGGCGACCCGGGCATGCGGCGGCATGCGGGTGATGTCCTCGCCCTTGAAGCGCACCGTACCGGCGGCCATGGGCTGCACGCCGGACAGGCAGCGCAGTAAGGTGGTCTTACCGGCCCCGTTGGCGCCGACGATGGTCAGGATCTCCCCCTGTTCCATGGTCAGGGTGACGCCGTGCACGGCCTCGATCCGGCCGTAGCGGCTGACCAGCCCGTCAACCGAGAGCATCGGCCGCCTCCGCCGCGTCCGCGCCCAGATAGGCCGCGATGACATCCGGGTTCCGGCTGACCTGGGCCGGCTCGCCTTCGGCCAGCTTGCAGCCCTGATCCAAGACCACGACATGGCTGGAGATTTTCATCACCAGCTTCATGTCATGCTCGACCAGCAGCACCGCCACGCCGTCCCGGGCGATCTCGGCGATCAGGGCGTCGATCTCCTGGGTTTCGATGGCGTTGCAGCCGGCTGCGGGCTCATCCAGCAGCACCAGGCGCGGTTCGGTCGCCAGGGCCCGGGCGATCTCCAGGCGCTTCAAGGCGCCGTAGGACAGGGCGCCGGCCGGCCACTGGGCCTGGTCGGCAAGGCCCACCCGGGCCAGCAGGTCCTGGCTCGCGCGGGTGCTGGCGGCCGTGTCCCGGCGGCTGCGGCCCAGCATCAGCAAATCCGACCAGACGGACGCGGTCTCGGCCAAATGCCGGCCGGCCATGACATTCTCCAGCACGGTCATCTGTTTAAAGACCTGCAGGTTCTGGAAGGTGCGCGACAGGCCGCGCCGGGCCAGCTCCGGCGGCGGCAGGCCGGTGACCGTCTCCCCGTCCAGGGTCACGGTGCCGCGCATCGGCGTGTAGACGCCGGAGATCAGGTTGAAGGCGGTGGTCTTGCCGGCCCCGTTCGGCCCGATCACGGACACGATCTCCCCCGCCTGGACGGCAAAACCCAAGCCATCGACCGCGCGCAGGCCACCGAAATCGATGCCCAGATCGCGGATGTCCAGCAACGGCGCCGTCATCGCCGCCGCCGCGCCCACAGCTCGGCCAGGCTGGGCACCAGGCCCTGGGGCAGGAAGATCATCACCACCATCATGATCAGCCCCAGCATCAAATGCTCGTACTCATGCAGGACGGTCAGCACCTGGGGCAACGCGGTCAGCAGCCCGGCCCCGGTCAGCCCGCCGACCACCGATCCGGCGCCGCCCAGAACCGCCATGGTGACCAGCTGGACCGAGTACAGGAAATTGGCGATGTCGGGCGTGATGAACCGGTTGAACTGGGCCAGCATCGACCCGGCGATGGAGGCATACACCGCCGAGATCACAAAGGCGTACAGCTTGAACCGGGCGGTGTCCACGCCAATGGTGCGCGCCGCCACCTCGGAATCGTGCAAGGCGCGCAGGGCCCGGCCCGTGCGGCTGTCGCGCAGGTTGATCGCCACCGCCATGCCCAGCAGCATGACCGCCGCCGCGAACCAGTACCAGACCTGGCTGGTGGTCACCCGGGCGCCGGTCAGGTCCCGAACAACCGAGCGGATGCCCAGGGCCTGCACCGGCATGCCGTCCGGCCCGCCGGTCAGCCAGGCCTCATTGGTCAACACCATGAACACCAACAGGCCCAGGCCCAGGGTGGCGACGGCCAGGTAATGGCCCTTCAGATGCAGGATCGGCCGGCCGACCCCATAAGCCAAGGCGCCGGCCAACACCGCGCCCAGGGCCAAGGCCAGGATCGGCGGCACGCCCAGATGCACCGGCAGCAACGCCGCCGCATAGGCCCCGATCCCGGCGAAGCCCGCATGGCCCAGGCTGATCTGCCCCGCATAGCCGAACAGGATCACCAGGCCGGTAACCGCGATGGCGTTGATGAAGATCAAGGCACCGATGCGGAAGTAGAAGGAGGACGGGAAGGCCAACGGCGCCACTGCGATGATCACGGCGACCACCAGCAGCGCCGCCAACCGGTGCCGCCACACGATCGCCAGCAGGCCGGGCGCCGGTGCGGCCGTGGTCTTGGGCGCGGCCGTCATCACACCCGCTCCACGGGCTTGGCGCCGAACAGGCCCTGGGGCAGGAAGAACAGCACCGCCAGGATCACGATGAAGGCGGTGGCGTCCTTGTAGTCGCTGCTGATGTAACCGGCGGTGAACGCCTCCATGACCCCGATCAGCATGCCGCCGATAAAGGCGCCGAACGGGTTGCCCATGCCACCCAGCATGGCCGCGGCGAAGCCCTTCAGGGCCAAGGGCACGCCGATGTCATAGCTGGTCAGGGTGATCGGCGTGATCAGCACCCCGGCGATGGCGCCGATGGCGGCCGACAGGCCGAAGCACAGCAGCAGCACGAATTTGGTGTTCACCCCCACCAATTGCGCCGCCAGGCGGTTGTTGGAGGTGGCCAGGACCGCCTTGCCCATCACGGTCCGGGTGAAGAACGCATACAGCGCCAGGTAGATCACCGCGGCCCCGACCAGCACCCAAAGGCTTTGGGGCAGGATGGTGGCCCCGCCGATCACGAAGGGCGCGTCGCCGGAAAAGCTGGGAAAGCGGTGGATTTGCTTGTCGAACACCAGCTGTGCGACGCCGCGCAGAAAGATTGAGGCGCCGATGGTGATGATGATCAGGCTGACCACCGAAGCCCCCCGCGCCGGCTCGATCGCCAGACGGTTGAGCAGTATGCCAACGCCAGCACCGATCAGCACCGCCGTAGGGATGGCCAGGATCAGCGGTACCCCGCCCATCCACAGGAACACGGTCGCCATGCCGCCGATCATCACGAACTCGCCTTGGGCGAAATTCAGCACGTCCGACGCGTTGTAGATCAGCGTGAAGCCCAGGGCGATCAGCGCATAGATGGCGCCGACCGTCAGGCCGGAGAACAGGAATTGCAGGAATTCGGCCATGCCGGGTCCGGGGTGGGCGGGGGGGGGGGGGCGGCGGGGGGGCCCCCCCCCCCCCCCCCGCCGCCGCGGCCCGCGCCGGCGTCGAGGAAGGCGTCGAGATCGTCGGCCTCGAGCCACGGCAGATCCGACATGAGGACGACGGCGGCGCTGGCGCCCTGGTCGGCGGCAGCGGCGAGGCCGTGCTCGACGACGACGTCGAGGGTCGCGTCGCCG
>CAYNRD010000168.1:0-5555 GCA_964399515.1 uncultured Mycobacteriaceae bacterium
CTGAACAGCTTGGGCCTACCCAAGCCCCCCAGTGAGACCCGCGTGGTCGTCGCCATGTCCGGCGGCGTCGACAGCTCCGTGACCGCCGCCCTCTTGGCCGAGCAGGGCTACGACGTGGTCGGGATTACCTTGCAGCTGTATGACCATGGCGCTGCCTTGGCCAAGAAGGGGGCGTGCTGCGCCGGCCAGGACATCCATGACGCCCGCATGGTGGCGGAAAATCTGGGCTTTCCCCACTACGTGCTGGACTATGAAAGCCGGTTTTCCGACGCGGTGATCGGCGATTTCGCCGACGCCTATGTTCGGGGTGAAACACAGATCCACTGCGTGCGCTGCAACCAGACGGTCAAAATCCGAGACCTGCTGACCACGGCGAAGGATCTGGGGGCGGAGTGTTTGGCCACCGGCCACTACATCCGGCGGGAGGTGGTCGATGGCCGCGCGCAACTGCACCGGGCGGCCGATCCGGGCAAGGACCAGTCCTATTTCCTGTTCGCGACCACCCAGGACCAGCTGGATTTCCTGCGTTTTCCGCTTGGCGCCTGGGACAAATCCGTGACCCGTGGCCACGCCGAACGCCTGGGCCTGCAGGTGGCCGACAAGCCGGACAGCCAGGATATCTGCTTCGTGCCCCACGGCGATTACGGCCGCATCGTCGCCCGCCTGCGGCCGGACGCGGCCCGGGCCGGGCGTATTGTGCATCTGGACGGCACCGATCTGGGCGGCCATGCTGGGGTTATCCACTACACCATCGGCCAGCGCCGGGGCCTGGGCATTGGCGGCCGGGCCGGCGATACCGACCCCCTCTACGTGGTTGCGTTGCGGCCGGAGGCCGCTGAGGTCGTCGTGGGCCCCAAAGCGGCCCTGGCCCGGGACACGGTCTCGGTCAAGGAGGTGAACTGGCTGGGCTGTGGGCCGATGGACCCGGGCGGGGAGGCGGTCTCGGTCAAGCTGCGCTCCACCCAAGCGCCGGAGCCCGCGACCGTGTTCCCGGCCCCGGGCGGCCGGGCGACCGTGATGCTGGACCAGCCGGCCCACGGCATCGCCCCGGGCCAAGCGGCGGTGTTCTATCGCGGTGATCGGGTGCTCGGCGGCGGTTGGATCACGGCCGCGGCCCTGACCCAGGATGCGGCGTGAGCGCCCGGCCGCAACCCAAATCACGTAAAATCACTGAGACTTGCACGGACGTGTGACGGAGCCGTAAGGGTATGATGGTTACTGTCCGGCCTTGCAAGGGTTCGGATGTGAACCGACCCCGCGACCCATCACGGAGAGACCAGAGATGCGCCTGTCACGCCGTTTGTTCCTGGGGTCGGCCGCCGCCGCGGCCACCGTTGCCAGCCCGTATATCAGCCGCTTCGCCTACGCCGCGGATGAGCCGACCGGCCCGTTCACCCAGGCCGAGATGGGGTACGATTTCGATGCCCTGGAACCCCACATCGACACCCAAACCATGATGATCCACTTCGGCCGTCACCATGCCGGCCAGGTGCGTGGGGTCAACCGGGCGCTCAAGAACCACCCGGATCTGCATGGCAAGTCGATCCAGGCTCTGTTGCGCGACATCGGCTCGCTCCCGGTCGACGCCCGGCGCGGTGTGCGCAATGCCGGGGGTGGCCATGCCAACCACACCATGTTCTGGTCGATCATGGGTCCGAACGGCGGCGGGGCGCCCTCCGGTGATCTGGCCGCCCACATCACCCGGGACTTCGGCTCGTTCGAGGCGTTCCAGACAGCGTTCAACGCCGGCGGCCGTGGCCAGTTCGGCTCCGGTTGGGTGTTTCTGACTGTGGATGGCGACGGCACGTTGTCGGTGGTGTCCTACCCTAACCAGGACAACCCGCTGATGGACGGCAAGCCGATGGTGATGGGCAATGACGTGTGGGAGCACGCCTATTACCTGAAGTATCAGAACCGTCGGGGTGATTACCTGGCGGCCTGGTGGAACACCCTGAACTGGTCTGCGATCGAGGCCCGCTTTGCCCGGATCCTGGGCGGGGAGTTAATCTATGCGCGGGGGCGGGGCAGGTCGGCTCCCCGGATGGGATCGACCTGCCCTTGCCATCACGGTTCGGCTGGGGCTATCCGGTCCGCTGTGACCGGCAGATTCGGGAAGGGCCCGCCGCTATGAGCTATCAGGACGTTGTTGAAAAACTGGCGCAGGTGGCGGGGGCCAATCCCGCTTTGGGCAAGCTGGTCCGGTTTGACTTGGGTTCGGACGGGGCCGTGTTCCTGGACGGCACCGGTGCCGCGAACACCGTGGTTGAAGACGGTGATGACGCGGATGCCACCATCGCGATCACCGCCGACAATCTGGTCAAGATGCTGTCAGGCGGGCTCAGCCCGACCATGGCGTTCATGACCGGCAAGCTGAAAGTGTCCGGCGACATGTCGGTCGCCATGAAGCTGAGCCAGCTGATCGAGGACTGATACCAATGCTCATTGATCGAAACCGATCAATGAGCAGCCCTCAAACGCCGGGCGCGTGCCTCCGCACGCTTGGCTTCCGCGGCATAGGCCGCGCGGCGCGGTCGCGCCGTCCAACGCCCAATGAGTTAAGCTCATTGGGCATTGGTATGAGGCGGCCGCCCCGGGGGGCGGCCAACCCTCGATCAGAACTTGAAGCCGACCCCAACCCCGAAGATCCACGGGTCAATATCGATATCCGCCTCGACCGGGTTCGGGTCCAGGACCGTGCTGATCTCCGCGTCCGCGTTCAGGAACAGGCGCTTCAAATCGGCGTTCAGGAAGAAGTTGTCGGTGATGAAGTAGTCAATCCCCGCCTGCACCGCGAAGCCCACCGACACGGTCTCAATGCCCAGGTCGGTCACCGGACCGCCCTCCGTGGTGTCTTCACCCAGGAAGAAGGTGCCGTTCACGCCGACCCCGACATAGGGGCTGAAACGGCGGTTCGGGAAGATATGGTACTGCGCCGTCAAAGTGGGCGGCAGCAGGAACACCGAGCCAAGATCGACATCGCCGACCGCTGAATCCGCCAGGGCGATCTGGTGCTCTGACAGGGCCGCGATCAACTCCAGGGCGATGTGGTCGGTAATGAAGTAGGAGAAATCGACCTCGGGAACCTGCTGAACCGTGATTTCCACGGTGTCGTCGCCCAGGGAGACGCCGTTCAGGGTGACTTCGGAATCTTCATTGGGCAGGACGACCAGCGCGCGGCCCCGGATCATGAAATCGCCCGCCTGTTTGCCGACGAACTCATCCGCCTGGGCGGCGCTGAAACCGCCTGCCATGGGGGCCGACAGCCCCAATCCGACGATGCTCGCGCAGGCCAGCAGACCGGCCCGGCGCAGTGTTTCCCCAATCCCCGTCATGACACGCTCCTGTCCGAGTTCTTTAGCACTCTTGCGGCTTAGTCCTCGGCGCGGGACTTGCGTTTGATCTTGATCAGTCGCCCCGCCCGGCGTCCGAGTCGGGCTCTCGCTTTGATTTGGGTTAAATGCCCCGCAATTTTCAATTCGGGCTTGGGGGATTGTTGCCGAATTGTTGCGGTCGTGCCGGCCGGCCCGGGTCAGCGGCCCAACAATTCGGCCAGCCAAGCCCGGACCAGGGGTGTGACCCGGTCGTAGCCGGCCTGGGACAGGTGCAGGCGGTCACCGGCGAACAGGGCCGGGTCCGGCGTCCCGTCGGCGCCCAAAAGGCCTGCGGAGATGTCCAGGAAGTCAACCTGGTCCGTGCGGTGAGCCAGGGCCGCCAGGTCGGCGTTCGCCTGGGCCATGCGCGGCCACAACGGCCAGCGGGCCAGCGACGGCTTGACCGACAGGACCAGCACCGGTGGCCGGGGCGCATACAGCGCGTCCAGCCGGGCGAGCAGACCCCGCAGGTGGTCGGCCAGGCGCCCGGCCTCGAACGGCCAATCGGCGATGTCGTTCTCACCGGCGTAGATCACGATGGCGCTGGGGCGATGGGGCGGGAACAGGGTGTCGAAATGGGCATCCAGGTCGGTCAGGTAGGCGCCGCCGAAGCCGCGCCGGACCAGGGCGGTGCCGGCGGGGGCCAGGCTGGCGAACGCGGCTTCGGGCCACAGCCGAATGGTGGAGGAGCCGGTGACCAGGACAGCACCGGGCGGGGAGGGGTTGGCGGCATCCTCGGCGGCGAAACCCGCCATGACCGGGTCGAACCGGGCCGGGTCGCGCTTTTGCGCCTGGGCCGGGGCCATGAGCCAGGCCGCCAGGACCAGGGTCATGAGAAGGGCGCCCAAGGCGCGCGGGAGTGGAGACCGGAGCATGGCTTGACACTGCCCGAGCCCCGCCCCTATATCCACCGCTCTTCTGGGGGACGGTACCCGCCCGGCCCCCTTTTGGCGTTTTTGGGGCGGAGTAGCTCAGCTGGTTAGAGCAGCGGAATCATAATCCGCGTGTCGGGGGTTCAAGTCCCTCCTCCGCTACCATTTGAAGTACTTTTAAGTCGTAACCTCCCAGGAAAATTTTAGGTTTTTTTTTATTGCGTCCCGCGCCGTACGGTCAGGGTGATATGTGTGCCCGTGTGTTGGACCACCCTGGGTTCGGGTTTCCGGGTTGTGATCACGATGACGGGCTGGGTGCGTCACCGGGCGCCATTGGGGACCGGTTGGTGTCGCTGAGGGCTGTTCGGCGCCCGCCGGGCCGTCGCCGGGGCCGATGTCATGGAAGATTAACCGAGGCGGCGTTGTGCGGCGCGGGCGATCGCCCCAGATCCAAAGCTGGGTGCGGGGGTGCCCCGCGCGTGCGATCGACCCCCTGGAACGGGAGAGGGTGCATGATGAAACCGACGCGTTTTGCCCTGGCCTTGATGACGCTGGCCTTGACGACCCTGGCCGTGGTTTTCGGGCTGGGCACGCCGGGCCTGGCCACGGCCCAGCAGGCTGGTCATGACACCGGCCAGGAGACGGGCAATGTGATTTTCTTCCACCCCGACGGCACCGGCGTGAACCATTGGGGCGCGGCGCGCATGCACACGGTCGGCCCCGACGGCACCCTGAACTGGGACCGGCTGCCCGGCCTGGGCGTCTATACCGGCCATATGAGCGACCGGTTGACCGGCACCTCCCACGGCGGGGCCACGGTCCATGCCTATGGCGTCAAGGTGGTCGCCGACAGCTTCGGGCTGAACGGCACCCAGGCGATCACCGCCGCCTCCGGCCAGGGGATGTCGATCGCCCAGGAGGCGCTAGCCGCCGGCAAGGCGGTCGGCCTGGTGCAGACCGGGCACATCGCCGAGCCCGGTACGGCGGTGTTCGTGGCCTCCTCCCCCTCCCGCCGCAACACCCAGGACATCGCGGCCCAGGTGATCACCTCGGGCGCCCAGGTGATCATGGCCGGCGGTGAGCGCTTCCTGCTGCCCGACGGCGTTGCTGGCCGCCACGGCCCGGGCCAGCGGGACGACGGCAAGAACCTGATCGATACCGCCAAGGATTTGGGCTACATCGTCGTCTACGACCGGGAGGAGCTGTTGGCGCTCGACCTGGCCAGCGTCGACAGGCTGCTGGGCGTGTTCGCCCACAACCACACCTTCAACGACCAGGAGCGCGAGCGGAACCTGATCGAGGGCAAGCCGAC
>CAYNRD010000169.1:0-5541 GCA_964399515.1 uncultured Mycobacteriaceae bacterium
AGCCGGACACGCCGACCATGTCCTTCTTGCGATCGACGATGCGCACATAGCCGTCCTGGTCCATGACACCGATATCGCCGGTCAGGAACCAGTCCCCGGCCATCACCTGGGCGGTCTCCTCGGGCTTTTTCCAGTAGCCCTTCATCACCTGGGGGCCCCGGGCGCCGATCTCGCCCGGCTGCCCTGCCGGCAGGGGGGCGCCATCTTCCCCGAAGCAGGCTACCTCCGTGGAGGGGACCGGGATGCCGATCGTGCCTTCGCGGGTCTTGCCCAACGGCTCGAAGGTCAGCACGGGGGAGGTTTCGGTCAAGCCGTAGCCCTGCAGCACCTCGGTGCCGGTGATCTCCCGCCAGCGCGCCGCCACCGACGCCTGCAGCGCCATGCCGCCCGCACCGGCGAACTTCATGTGCCGGGGCGGCGTGTCACGAAACCACAGCTCATTGCCCAGCCCGTTGAACAGGGTGTTCACGCCGCTCATCCAGGTGATCTTGTAGTTCTCGAACGCGCGCTTCAGGTTCGACAGCGGGCGCGGGTTCGGGATCAGGATATTGCGCGCGCCAAGGCGGTAGAAGGTCAGCAAGTTCATGGTGAAGGCGAAGATGTGATACAGCGGCAGGGCGGTCAGGATCACCTCCCGACCCTTGTCCAGGTGGTGGCCCAACAGCTCGATCGCCTGCTCGGTGTTCACGATCAGATTGCCGTGGGTCAACATCGCCCCCTTGGGCACGCCGGTGGTGCCGCCGGTGTACTGCAGCACGGCGATGTCCTCGGCGGTGATGGCCTGGTGGTAGCCGTCCACCTCGACCCGGTCCCGGGCGATGCGGTCGCGCCCCACCTCCAGGGCTTGGGGCAGCCGGATATGCGGCACTTCGATCGGCTTGATCGACCGGTCCCAATATGTCTGCACCAGGCCGACGATGCCCCGGGGCAGCACGGGAAAGAACTCGGCGACCCGGGTGACGATCACATTGGGGATCGGGTGGCCACGGGTCGCCGCCGTCACCTTGTCCGCGAACAGGTCGACGATGATCAGCGCCTGGGGCGCGGCGTCGGCGAACTGCTTGGCCATCTCCTCGGCCGTGTAGAGGGGGTTGACGTTCACCAGCACGCAACCGGCCTTGAAGATGCCGAACGCGGCGACCGGAAAGGCCAAACCATTGGGCATCTGCACCGCCACCCGGTCCCCGGCCGAAAGCCCGGCCACCTCCCGCAGATAGACCGCCAAGGCGTCCGACATCTGGTCCAGCCGATCGTAGCGCAGCGTGCCGTTCATGCCATTGGGCAGGCAGCAGGTGAAGGCCCGGGCGGTGCCATAGGTCTCCGCCACCGACCGGATTAAATCGGGCAGGTTGCGGTAGGACGGGGGGCCGATCTCCGCGCGAACATCGGGTCCATAAAACGCCGTCCACGGCCGGTTTGACTGGCTCATGGTCCTCCCTGAGAATCTCTTATTGCTCTTGAGCGGTTTCGGACGTTAGGCGACCGGGGCCGCCCGAAAAAGCCCAGGATCCGATCGGGCCCGAAAAATGTCGCCGATCCCCGGATCCTTGTCCCCGCCCCGCCCAACCGAAGGGTCGCCGCCCATGACCATGCCGGACGCCACCGCGATCCTGAGGGACCGGTTCGGGTACACCGCCTTCCGCGGGCATCAGGCCGAGATCATCGACGCGGTCGCGGCCGGGCGGAACGTCCTCGCGGTGATGCCCACCGGCGCCGGCAAGTCCCTGTGCTTCCAGATCCCGGCCCTGATGCGGGCCGGGGTGGCGATCGTGGTCTCGCCGCTGATCTCCCTGATGCAGAACCAGGTCCAGGCGCTGCGCCTGGCCGGCATTGACGCGGCAGCGCTGAATTCGGGCACGGATCCGGGGCAGGTGGCCGATATCTGGGGCCGGCTGCGCGCGGGGCGGCTGGATCTTCTGTACGTGTCCCCCGAACGGCTGATGATGCCGGCCATGCTGGAGGCGGTCGGGCGCCTGCGGGTGGCCCTGTTCGCGATCGATGAAGCGCACTGCATTTCCCAATGGGGGGCCAGCTTCCGGCCGGATTACGAGGCGCTGTCGGCCCTTGGGCAGCACTTCCCGGACGTGCCGATCATCGCCCTGACCGCCACCGCCGACCCAGCCACCCGGGCGGAGATCGAACACAAGATCTTCGCCGGCGGCGTGCACACCTATCTGGGCGGTTTCGACCGGCCGAACATCCATTTGTCGGTCGAAATCAAGGACAATTGGAAAGCGCAGCTGCTGCGGTTCTTGGCGGCCCGCCGGCGCGGCCATGGGCCCGAGAACGGCATTGTCTACTGCCTGTCCCGCAAGAAGACCGAGGCGGTGGCGGCCCTGCTGGCCGATCAGGGATACACCGCCGCGGCCTATCACGCCGGCCTCACCGACCAGCGCCGGGCCGAGACCCTGGATCGGTTCATGGCCGAGGGCGACCTGATTGTTGCCGCCACCATCGCCTTCGGCATGGGCATCGACAAGCCCGACATCCGCTTCGTGTTGCACACGGACGTGCCCGGCTCGCCCGAGGCCTATTACCAGGAGATCGGCCGGGCCGGACGCGACGGGGCGCCGGCGGCGGCCCATATGCTGTATGGCCTGCAGGACATCGCCCTGCGCCGGGCCTTCATCGACGACGCGGCGTCCAGCGGCGACCACAAGCGGCGCGAACACCAGCGCCTGGGCGCGCTGCTGGCGTATTGCGAGGCGCCGGCCTGCCGGCGGTGGGCGCTGTTGGCCTATTTCGGCGACCGGCCCGGGCACGAAGGGGGCTGCGGCACCTGCGATGTGTGCGAAAGCCCGCGTGAGACGGTGGACGCCACCACCGCCGGCCGCAAGTTCCTGTCCGCGATCCTGCGCACGGGGGAGGTGTTCGGCGTCGGCCATATCGTCGATATCCTGGTCGGCAAGACCACGCCCAAGATCACCGAGCGCGGTCATGACCAGCTGCCCACCTTCGGCGTCGGCACGGAATTCGCCCCCCAAGACTGGAAGGCGATCGCCCGGCAACTGACCGCCCATGACTTTATCACCGTCGATGTCGCCCATGGCTCGCTGCGGGTCACGCCAAGGGGCCGGCTGCTGCTCCAGGACCGGGAGACCTTCCGCTACCGCCCGGATCTGATCCGATCCCGCAAGACCGCTCCCGATCAACCGGCACCCGACCGGCCCGCCGCCGGGGACCTGCCGCCGGACGGGGCCCGGCTGTATGCGGGGCTGAAAACCCTGCGCGCGGACCTGGCCCGGGATCGGTCGGTTCCCGCCTACGTCATCTTTCCGGACAAGAGCCTGCTGGACATGGCGGTCCAGCGCCCCACCGACCTCACGGCCTTCGCCCAAATCCATGGCGTCGGCTCCAAGAAGCTCCACGATTTCGGCGCGGTGTTCACCCGCTTCATTCGCCAGGCGGACTGATCAGCCGCCCCGCCGCCCCATTTCCTTACCGCAGGCCCAGCTTGGCGCAGACGCGGTCGCGCTTGTTCAGCCACCAGCCGCTTTCCTCATGCCAGAGGGCGCGGTTGGGATCGATGCCCAAGCCGCGGGCCACGTGCAGGGGCCAGTTGGGATCGTCCAGAAGCTCCCGGGCCAGGGCCAGCATGTCCACCCGTCCCTCATCGATCAGGGCCGCGCAGGTCTCGGGCTCCCACAAGAAGCCGACAGTCATCGCCGGCAGGCCGGTCTCCCGCTTTATCTCCTCGGCGAAGGGCGCCTGGAAGCCGTGGCCCAGCGTCATCCGGCGCGGCCGCTCCTTGCCGCCGCTGCCGCCCGATGAGCAGTCGATCATGTCCACGCCCTCCTGGGCCAGCGCGCGCACCACCGGAACGGTGTCCGCCACCTCCAGCCCGCCATCGACCCAGTCGGTGGCCGACAGGCGGAAGGCAAGCGGCAGCCGCTCCGGCCAGTGGGCGCGGATCACCCTGGCGACCTCGACCGCCAGGCGCATGCGGCCCTCGGCGTCGCCGCCCCAGCGGTCGGTGCGCTGGTTGCTGATCGGCGACAGGAACTGGTGGATCAGAAAGCCGTGGGCGGCATAGACCTCGATGATCTGGAAACCGGCCTCGACGGACCGTCTGGCGGCGGCGCCGAAGGCCGTGATCACGTCCTGGATGTCCGCCTCGGTCATCTCATGGGGGGCCGGCCAGCCGTCGGCATAGGGCAGGGCCGAGGGGCCGATCGCGGTCCAAGGGTCTTCGCCCCGCTCCCGATGGTCTTCATCGTCCAGCGGGCGTTCCTCATGCCAGGGGCGCCGTTCGGAGGCCTTGCGGCCGGCATGGGCCAGCTGCACGCCGGGCACCGCCCCCTCCGCCGCGATGAAGCGGGTGACCGGGATCAGCGGCTCGATCTGCCCGTCCCGCCACAGGCCCAGATCGCCATGGGTGCGCCGGCCCCTGTCCTCAACCGCCGTCGCCTCGGCATAGACCAGGGCCGAGCCGCCCAGCGCGAACCGGCCCAGATGGACCATGTGCCAGTCATTCGCCATCCCATCCCGGGCCCGATACTGGCTCATCGGCGAAACGGCGATCCGGTTCTTGAAGGTGACATCCCGCAAGGTGAACGGGGCGAACAGTTTGGTCATGGTGTTGTTATCTTCGGTGGGGAGTGGGGCGCATGCGGGTGGGGCCCGTTAGGCCAGGGCGGCCAACAGCCCGGTGCCCGGCGCGCAATCGACGTAGTGGAGGTCCTGGCCCGCCGCCGGCAGCACCGCCATCTCATGGTAGATCGACAATTTGTGCTGGCCGCGCAAGCTTCGGAAATACTTCATGGCCGCCACGAAGATGTCCAGATGGGTGGTGTGGCTTTCCGCCCAGCGTTCCAGATGGGCTAGGCTGCGCCACACGCCCAGGCTGTAGCTGGCGGCCAGGGCAGCACCCTCGGCATCGATGCGGTGGACGAAGCGGTTCATCAGGCAGCCCAGGCGCGGGCCCCGGTCGGTCAGATGGGCCATGGCGGCCTGAAGCGGCGGGTCGATCCGCTCGGCATACAGAGCGCGCTCGGCCCCGTCGGCACGGCTCAGATCCTGGCCGAAGCGGATCACGCACAGATTGTCCGGCGGCACGACCTGGACCCGCCGGCCCAGGCTTGCGCCATCGGCGGTGGCGGCGGGGACCGGCACGCCATCCGCCACCAGGCCGAAGGCGCCGGCCGGCTCCAGATCGTCGGTTTGGGAGGCGGCCAACCGGTCCCGGGCACTGCCCCAATAGCCATGTTCGCGGATCGCGCCGCTCATGCCGGCACCGGCATGGGCGCAGCCCTGGGCGACCGTGTCGCCGAACAGGGTTTCGAACCGATCGGCCGGCACTGCGAACCGCTCCCGGAACAGGCCGACCCCGTGGCCAAGCCGGCCGGGCGCGTCCCACCACCCGCCCAGGCCAGAAGCCAGCCACCATGCCCGCTCGGCCGCCGGGTCCCGCCAATAGGTGGCGAACAGCGTGGTCGGGTGGCCGTTGGGATCGATGAACCGGGACCGGTCCCAGGCATCCGGCCCGTCGGCCCGGGCCAGCGCGGCGCCGATCCCGTCGCCCGCCGCCCGCTCGGCTGCGCC
>CAYNRD010000170.1:0-3155 GCA_964399515.1 uncultured Mycobacteriaceae bacterium
GGTCCAACTCCTCCAGGGTCAGGAGGTCCGCCTTGGGCAGGAAGGTCATGTTTTCCGCCATGCAATAGACGCAGCGGAAATCACAGCGGTCGGTGACCGAGACCCGGAGATAGCTGATCGCGCGGCCGAACGGGTCGATCAGCGGGGCGTCAAGGGCATTGCGAAGCGACACGGGCGATAGGCCTTTTTTTGGAACCTGTTCATATTCAGATAAGAACGCCCATGGTTCCATTTCAATGTGGAAATTGCCAGATGCACGCACCGCCCCGCGACGCCCCCAGCCCCTGGCTGGTGCCCGACCCCGATGACCCCCGCCTGACCCAGACCGTGGACGGGCTGGACGAGGCCGGCCAACCCTGCCGGATCGCGGTCACGGTCGAACGGCCGCTAACCCTGTTCCTGAACGGGCAGGAGATCGTCACGATGATGACCATCGGCGATTATCCGGATTATCTGGCGTTGGGGTATCTGCTGAACCAGAACATGCTGGCCGCCGACGACGTGGTCACGGCCATCGACTTCGACGACGATATCGACACCGTGGTGGTGCGCACCGAGCGCCAGACCAATTTCGAGGCCAAGCTGCGGAAAAAGACCCTCACCTCCGGCTGCGCCCAAGGGACCGTGTTCGGGGACATGATGGAGCGGTTCGAGGATATCCGCCTGGACGCGGACGCGCGCCTGAACACCAGCTGGCTCTACGCCCTCTCGAAGGCGATCAACCTGACCCCGTCCATCTACCTTGCGGCGGGGGCGATCCATGGCTGTGTGCTGTGCCGGCGCGACCGGCCGCTGGTCTATATGGAGGATGTCGGCCGGCACAACGCCATCGACAAGATCGCCGGCTATATGGCCCGCCACGCGGTGTCGCCCGAAGACAAGATCTTCTACACCACCGGCCGGCTGACCTCGGAGATGGTGATCAAATGCGTGCAGATGCGTATCCCCATTTTGGTCTCTCGCTCGGGCTTCACCGCCTGGGGCGTGGACCTGGCCCGGGAGGCGGGCTTGACCCTGATCGGCCGGGCCAAGGGCAAGCGCTTTGTCTGCCTGTCCGGCTCCGAACGGCTGGTCTATGACGCCGAGCCCCAGGGCGATCGTGGGGAGGAGGCCCGGCACGCCCGGAAGGGCGGCCGCGATGACTGACGGTGTGCGGGTCGCGGCCCTGTACAAATTCGTCGACCTGCCCGATTGGCAACGCCGGCGCGGGCCCTTGGCCGCGCTGTGCGCGCGGCTGGGCCTGACCGGCACGCTGCTGTTGGCGCGGGAGGGGATCAACGGCACCGTCGCGGGCACCGCAGGCGCCATCGATCGGCTGGTCACGGCGCTGCGGGCCGATCCGGCCTTCGCGGATCTGGACGTCACGCTGAGCCACGCCGCCCAGGCACCGTTCAAGCGGCTGAAGGTGCGCCTGAAGCGGGAAATCGTCAGTCTGGGCGTGGACGGGGTCGATCCGGCCCGCACCGTGGGCACCTATGTGGCGCCCGGGGACTGGAACGCCCTGATCGCCGATCCGGAGGTGATGGTCATCGATACCCGCAACGCCTATGAGGTGGCCTTGGGCAGCTTCGACGGTGCTGTCGAGCCCGGGACCCGCAGCTTTCGGCAGTTCCCGGACTGGGTGGCGCGCCGTCGGCTGGCCGAACGGAAGCCGAAGGTGGCGATGTTCTGCACCGGCGGCATCCGCTGCGAGAAGGCGACCAGCTTTTTGAAGGGGTTGGGCCTGGAGCAGGTCTATCATCTCAAGGGAGGCATCTTGAGGTATCTGGAAACGGTGCCCGAGGCCGAGAGCCTGTGGCGCGGCCAATGCTTCGTGTTCGATGGCCGGGTCAGCGTCACCCACGGCCTGCGGGAAGGGGAGGCGGGGGTGTGTTACGGATGCCGCATGCCGGTCACCGCCGAGGACCGCGCCGCCCCGCGCTATCAGCCGGGCATTTCCTGCCCGCGCTGCCACGCCACCCTGACACCCGACCGGCGCGCCCGCTTCGCCGAACGCCAGCGCCAGATCGATCTGGCGAAAGCCCGATGACCGACCCCGTCTCCAACCCCAGGATCGGGCCGATCGGCGGCGTGGTGCTGGCCGGCGGCCTGGCCCGGCGCATGGGCGGCGGTGACAAGGGCGAACGCCTGGTGGCTGGCAAGCCCCTGCTCCGCCACGTGCTGGACCGGGCGCGCCCCCAGGTCTGCGGGTTGTGCCTGAACGCCAATGGCGATCCGGAACGGTTCGCGGGGTACGGCTTGCCGGTGGTCCGTGACAGTGTCGAGGGGTATCTGGGCCCGTTGGCCGGGGTCCTGGCGGGGCTGGAATGGGTCGCCGATCACGTGCCGGGGGCCACGCACATGGCCAGCTTTGCCTGTGACGCGCCGTTTTTCCCGACCGATCTGGTGGACCGGCTCAAGGCCGGGCTGACCCCGGACACGCCGATCGCCTGCGCCTCGTCGGACGGCCGCGCCCATCCGGTGTTCGCCCTGTGGCCGGTGGCGTTGCGCCGGGACTTGCAGGCAGCCCTGGTCGAACAGGGGGTGCGCAAGGTCGATGTCTGGACCGCCCGCCACGGCATCGCCCAGGTGCCGTTCCCAACCGAGCCCATCGACCCGTTCTTCAACGCCAACCGCCCCGAGGATTTGGCCGAAGCGGAGCGGCTGATGGCAGCCCCCTGACACTTCCTTGCGATTCCGGGACAATTCCGGGGACAGTATACAGAACTCCCGGCCCCTGAACTTCCGGGGCCGGGAGTTCTGTATACTGTCCCCGGAATTGTCCCGGAATTGCGCCTAACCTTGCGCCCGGTCCAGCATGTCCAGCACCACCGAGCCGCCGCCGGCGGTGGCGGCGGCGCGGGCGGTGGTGCCGTCCCGGGCCGCGATGGCGGGATCGGCGCCGGCGGCGAGCAGCAGCGCGGCCAGGTCCGCATCCGCCCGCTCGGCGGCGATGATCAGGGCTGTGCGGCCGTCTTGGGGGCTGGCGGCATCCACCGCCGCCCCCGCCGCCAACAGCCGGGCGGCGACGGCGCGAAAGCCGCCCCGGGCGGCGATCACCAGCGGCGGCTCGCCCGCCTGGGCCGCATGGTTCGGGTCCGCCCCCCGTGCGACCAGGGTGCCGACGGTGCGTTCCAGCCGCGTCGCTTTGGCGTTCACGGCGGCTGGGTCCACGC
>CAYNRD010000170.1:3165-5537 GCA_964399515.1 uncultured Mycobacteriaceae bacterium
GACCAGGGGGCCGACGGCGGCCGCGTCGCCCCGGGCCGTGGCCAGGCCCAGGGCGGTGTCACCGTCAGGCGCGCGCCGATCGGCCGCCGCCCCCCAGGCCAGCAGAATCTCGATGGCCGGACGGTTGCCGGCCCGGGCCGCCGCCATCAGGGCGGTGCGGCCGGCCCGGTCTGCCCGGTCGGCATCCGCGCCCCGGCCCAACAGTTCGGCCACCGCCAGCGGGCTCTCCGGCCCGCGGCCGCCCGCCGCCAGGATCAGCGGCGTCGCACCCCCATCCCCCTGGACGGCCTCGATACCCGCACCGGCATTGGCCAGGGCCGCGATTGCGTCCACGCTGCCGACCAGGGCCGCGAGGCCCAGGGGCGTGTAGCCGAAGCGCCGCTCGGTCATCGTGGGGTCGGCGCCGCCCGCCAACAGGCGCCGGACCGCCGCCGGCCGGTTGGCGGCACTGGCGTAGAACAGCGCCGTCCAGCCGTCCTGGCCGGTGCGGTCAACGCGCGCGCCCGCATCGATCAGCATGTCGATGATCGGCGCATGGCCGAAATCGGCCGCCAGCATCAGGGCGGTGCGGTTGGGCCGGTCCCGCTCGGCGATCTCGGGGTCGGCGCCGGCGGCCAGCGCATTGCGCACGAACACGGCCCGGCCGGCCATGCTGGCCCGCAACAGAACCTCATCCAGCAGGTGCTGGTTCTCCGACCGGACCGGCTCCGGGTCATCGGCGATCGCCGGGGCGGTGTCCGCCGCCGGGCCCACACCACCGGCGCAGGCCGTGAGCCCCAGGCCCAGGCACATCAGCCAGCAGGCCATCCACCGGGGACAGGCAAAGCATCGTGGGATCGCGCGCATGGCCGGAGTGTGATCCGAACCGCGAGCCCGATCAACCGCGCCTTAATATCCCCCTATTCCGCCGCCGCCGGCAGCGCACCGGCCCTGGTCACCCGGGCCGCGCAATACTTGAACTCTGGGATCTTGCCGGTCGGGTCCAGTTGCGGATTGGTCAGGACATTGGCGGCGGCCTCGGCGAAGGCGAAGGGAATGAACACCATGCCCATGGCCACGTCCCGGTCTTCCCGGGCGGTCAGTTCGATCGCCCCGCGCCGGGTTTCGACCGCCAAGCGGTCCCCGGGCGCGATGCCCAACGCGGCCAATTGGCGGGGGTGGAGCGAGGCCACCGCCTCCGGCTCCAGCGCGTCCAGCACCCCGGCCCGCCGGGTCATCGAGCCCGTATGCCAATGCTCCAGCAGCCGGCCCGTGGTCAGGATCATCGGGAAGTCCTGGTCGGGCAGTTCGTCGGGCGGGGCGAAGCGGGTCGGCACGAACCGGGCCCGGCCGGTCGCGGTCGGGAAGCCGTCGCCGAACACCACCTCCTGGCCGGGCTGGTCTTCCGCCGCGACCGGATAGGTCACCGAGCCCTCCCGCTCCAAGCGCTCCCAACTGATGCCGGCGATCGACGGCATCAGCGCCCGCATTTCCGGGAACACGTCCCGGGGGTGGGTGTAGGACCAGTCCAGGCCCAGGCGCGTGGCGATTTCCTGGATGATCCACCAGTCCTGCCGGGCCTGGCCCGGCGGCGGCACGGCGGCACGCGCCAGTTGCACATGCCGGTCGGTGTTGGTGAAGCTGCCATCCTTTTCCGGAAAGGCCGAGGCCGGCAACACCACGTTGGCGTGGAAGGCGGTTTCGGTCAGGAACAGGTCCTGGACCACCAGATGGTCCAGCGCCGCCAGCCCGGCCCGGGCCCGGTTCAGATCCGGGTCCGACATGGCGGGGTTCTCCCCCATGACATACATGCCGCGAATCTCCCGGCGCAGCGCCGCCTTCATGATCTCGACCACGGTCAGCCCCGGGGTCGGATCCAGGGCCTGGCCCCACTGCGCTTCATACTGGGCGCGCACGGCCGGATCATCGACCCGGCGGTAATCCGGATAGACCATCGGGATCAGCCCGGCGTCCGACGCGCCTTGGACATTGTTCTGCCCCCGCAACGGGTGCAGGCCGGTGCCGGGGCGGCCGATATGGCCGGTCGCCAGCGCCAGCGCGATCAGGCAGCGGGCGTTGTCGGTGCCGTGGACATGCTGGGAAATGCCCATGCCCCAGAAGGTGATCGCCGCCTTCGCCTTGGCGTAGGTCCGGGCGACCGTCCGAATCACCTCGGGTGCGATGCCGCAGATGGGCGCCATCTCCTCCGGCGTGAAGTCACGGACGGTCTCGGCTAGCTCGGCATAGCCTTCGGTGAAGCCCGCCACATAGTTTCGGTCGGCCAGGTCCTCGGTGACGATCACGTTCAGCATGGCGTTCAGCAGCGCCACGTCGGTGCCGGGGGTGAAGCGCAGCATGTGATCGGCGTGGCGGCTCAGCGCCTGCCCGCGCGG
>CAYNRD010000171.1:0-807 GCA_964399515.1 uncultured Mycobacteriaceae bacterium
GGCCGTCCTCCAGCCGGTGCCAGTCTTCGGTCTGGACGGTGGTCTGGGGGTCGAAGTCGAGCGCTTGGGGCATGGGGGCGAGTGTACCGCAAAGCACGCGCCCGGGGGAGCCGGTCAGTCGCTGATCCTGTGCTCGGCCGCCAACGCCTTAAGCGCCCGCAGGGCCAAGGCTCCCTTGTCCGCCGGCACGAACAGATGGTCGTGGAAGTTGCCCGCGACCGGGTTGGCGCCCAGGCCGTGCTCGGCCAGGCGCGCCGCCACCGCCGCGATCAGGCCCACCGCCTCCAAGGCCGAATGGACCCGCAGCGTGATCCGGTGACAAGGGAACCGGCCAGCCAGCCCAGCGGCTTCGGCCTCGGCTTTTTCGACGATCAGGGTTTCGCCCTCATCCTCCACAAAGCGCATCAGCACCGGCATCGCCGGTGCGGTCTTCCCCGCGGCCACGGTCACGAACACGTAGACCCGGTCGTCCAAGACCGGGTCCAGGCCGGCGAGCAGGCGCCCAAGGTCCGTCTCCCCGGCCATGGGGCGGGTCAGGCGGTGGCGGGCATGTCCGGCAGGCGCACGCCGGTGCCGCCCAGCCCGCAATAGCCGGCCGGGTTCTTGGACAGGTATTGCTGGTGGTAGTCCTCGGCGAAGAAGAACTCCGGCGCCGGCAGGATCTCGGTGGTGATCGCGGCCCGCTTGCCGGCCCGGGTCAGCGCCGCCTGGAAGGCCTGTTTGGACGCTTCGGCCAGCTCCGCCTGGGCCGGGCCATGGGTGTAGATGCCGGACCGGTATTGGGTGCCGACATCATTGCCCTGGCGC
>CAYNRD010000171.1:817-5536 GCA_964399515.1 uncultured Mycobacteriaceae bacterium
AGAACGGCCCGGCCGGGCGGATTTCCGTGGTGATCGCGCCTTTGGCGTGTTCGGCTAGCGCTGCTTGATAGGCGGCGCGGCTCGCTTCGGCGGCGTCGGCTTGGGCGGGCGAATGGGTGTAGATGGCGGAACGGTATTGGGTGCCCGTGTCAGCGCCCTGGCGGAAGCCTTGGGTCGGATCATGGCTTTCCCAATACGTCTTCAGCAGGTTCTGGTAAGAGATGGTGCCGGGGTCATAGACCACCAGCACCGCTTCGGTGTGGCCGGTGCGCCCGCTGCACACCTCCTTATAGGTCGGGTTGGGGGTGGCGCCCGCCGCATAGCCGACGGCGGTCACCCACACCCCCGGCAGCTGCCAGAACGTGCGCTCCGCCCCCCAGAAGCACCCCAGGCCGAACATGGCGCGTTCACACTGGTCGGGGTAGGGGCCCTTCAGCGGGTTGCCGGTGACGTGGTGGCGCTCGGCGGTGGGGATCGCCTGGTCCCGGCCGGCGAGCGCCTGCCAGTCGTTCGGCTTCACGGTCTTGGCTTTCAGCAAATCGAACAGGCCCATGGCTTCTGTCTCCCGTCTTGGGGCCGCGCCCGGCCGGCCCACCCAATCTCTGGCTTTCAAGATGGGGTATGGCGCTGGCGGAGAAAAGGGTGGCCGTTCACCCCTCCAGGCCCAGGGCCGCCTGGCTGGCGATCAGGCGGTCGGCGATCTCGGCCATGCGGGCCTCGGGCACGTTGGCGAAGGCCAGGCGCAGATACTGGCCCTGGCCCGGGCCGAAGGCGGTGCCCGGCAGGCAGGACAGCCCGTGGTCCTGGGCCAGGTGGCGGACCACCTGGTCGGCGCCGATGCCCTCGAACGGGTGTTTGACATAGGCGAAATAGGCGCCGGCGGACGCGATGGTGTAGGCCAGATCCGGGGCCGCCATGGCGGACCGGAACGCCGCCAGGCGCCGGCCCAGATCGTCCCGCCGGTCCCGTTTCCAGCCCTGCAGGTGATCAAGCGCCCACCAGGCCGCTTCCTGGGCGATGGCGGGAGCGGCGATCAGGGTGGTGTCCATGACTTTCTCCGCCTGGTCCAGGAAGCTTTCCGACGCCGCGATCGCGCCGACCCGGAACCCGGCCAGGGCATAGGCCTTGGAGAAGCTGTACAGGTGGATCAACGTGTCCTGCCAGTCCGGCCGGCCCAACAGGGCGTGGGGCGGGCCGTCATGGGGCAGGAAGTCCTTGTAGGTTTCATCCAGGACCAGGGCGATCCCCTCCTCCTGGCACAGGTCGAAGAAGGCATCGATGATGAACGGCGGGTAGATGGCACCCGTGGGGTTGTTCGGGGTGACCAGCACGCAGGCCTTGGTGCGCTCGCTGACCAGGCCGGCGGCGCGATCGACGCTGGGCAGTCCGTCTTCGGCGACCGGCAAGGGCACGGCACGCACCCCCAGCATGTCCAGCCACATGCGGTGATTGAAGTAATGGGGGGTGGCCAGCACCACCTCATCCCCCGGCTGGGCCAGGGTCATCAGGGCGGTGCAGAAGGCCATGTTGCAGCCCGCCGTGATCGCCACTTCGGACGCTTCCACCGTGCCGGCGTAGTGGTCGGACAGGTGCCGGGCATAGGCGCCGCGCAAGCTGGGCGCCCCCAGGATGTCAGTGTACAGGTGCAGGTCACCGGCCAGCAGCACTTCGCCCAGATAGGCCGACAGGGCCGCCGCGGGCGGATGGCTGGGCACGGCCTGGGCCAGGTCGATCACCGGCCGGTCGTCAAGGGGGGGAACCACCCAGTCCTTGATGGTGGCGATGGGCGGCGGGACGATCCGCTGAACACCCGCATTGACACGATACCGCATGGACCAGTGAACCGAACTCGACGGCGCCGGGCGTCGATGACGATGGGGCGAAGGCGGCCGCCGGGGCGCGAACGGAGCCGACCGAATCTGTAGACCGCTGGATATTTAGGTGCCGAACCAATACCAAATTCTAAAACGAATGCTGGAATGGGTTGGCCTGTCGCAAATGTGATCGGGCGGGACCCGCTCAATCCCGGGACCAGCGGCCCATCATGCGGGGCAGGTCGCCATACCGGCCGATGATGCCGAAGATCACCACGGCGATGGCCACGAACAGCACGGTGACCGAGGTCAGAACCGGCGTATAGCCCGAGCGCAAGGCGTTGAAGATCTTGATCGGCAGGGTCTCGACCGTGAAGCCGGCCACCATGTAGGCGACGACGTACTCATTCAGCGACAGCACGAAGGCGAAGGCGTAGCCCGCGATCAGATAGGGCAGCACCCTGGGCAGGATGCCGGTGCGGAACAGGGTCCACTCATCGGCGCCCATGGTCTGGCCGGCCTCGATCAAGGCGCGGTCGATGCTCTCCAGGCCCAGCGATGTGGTCATCAGCGGCAGGGTGACCAGGAACATGGCATGGGCGATCACCACATTCTCGAACCGGCCGAAATGGTCGATGCTGGCCCAGAAGATCATGAAGCCCAGGGCGGTGATCACCGGCGGCAGCAGGAAGGGCGCGATGCCCATGCCGAACAGCACCCGTGCGTACAGCAGCCGGTGCCGCCAGGCGGCATAGGCGATCGGCAGGGCGATGGTGACGGCCAGGGCCGCCGCCAGGGCCGCGATCGCCAAGCTGTTGAAGATCGCGCCGCGCCAGCCGGCGTCCACCACCATCTCCACATACCAGCGCCCGGAAATGCCCTCGGGCGGGAAGAACAGCCGCTTGCGCTCATTCAGGGAGATGCCGGCCACCACCACCACGGGGGCGATCAGGAACGCGGCCATGGCGGTGAAGGTCAGCCAGGTGGCGGCACGGGACAGCATGGCCTCAGACCTCCTTGGCGGCCCGGGCGCGGCCCAGCCACAGGGTGAACAGGATCAGCACCAGGCTGGTGGCCAGCAGGAACACCGCCAGGGCCGCCGCGAACGGCATGTTGGCCTGGAACAGGGCCTGGTCGGTGATCAGCACCGGCAGGGTCCAATGCTGGGGCCGGCCCAAAATCTGGGGGATCAGATACACGCCCAGGGTGAACACGAACACCAAGACCAGCCCGGCCACGATCGGCTGCCGGCAGGCCGGCACCACCACGGTGAAGAACGCCCGGGCCTGTGTCGCCCCCATGGTGCGCGCGGCTTCGACCAGCTGCGGGTCCAGCCGGCTCAGCGCCGGATAGAGGGTCAGCACCGCATAGGGCAGGGTCAGATAGACATAGCCGGTCATCGCCGCCGCCAGGCCCGGGGTCCAGCTTTGCGGCCGGTCCATCAGGCCGACCAGGACCAGAAGGTTGGACAGCCCCGCCGACCGGCTCAACAGGATCGACCAGCCAAAGGCGATGATCACTTCGGATAGGGACAGCACCGACAGGATCAGGACTAGCCACAGGGTCTGCGCCCGGTGGCTCGACCGGGTCAGCAGATAGGTGAACGGGAACGCGATCGTCACGCACACCACCGCCACCGCCATGGACATCATCAGGGAGAACATCAGCCGGTCGGTGAACAGGGGGGAGAAGAAGCGGGCGTAATTGTCGAAGGCGAAGCCCGGCTCGTAGAAGGCGTTCGGCACGTTGTGGAAAAAGCTGACCGTGATCATGATCCCGAACGGCGCCAGGAAGAACACCCCCAGCATCACCCCCGGATAGGCCAGCAACAGCCGGGGCAACAGCCGAGCCATGGCGGCTTTGCCGGACCGGGCGGCACCCGTGCCCTGCAGGGTGGCGGTCATGATGCCAGCACCACGCACGCCGCCGCCGGCATGGACAGCCGCACCCGGTCGCCCACATGGGCGTCGGGGCGGGCTTGCGGGGCCGAGTGGCAGGTCACCCGCAGCCCGTCCGGGCCATCGACGTAGATTTCCACCGATTGGCCGACATCGCGGATGAAGCCGATGGTGCCGTCCACGGGGTTTTCGACATCCGCACCCGCCGGGGCGATCACCACGTCTTCTGGCCGCACCGACAGCATGATGGCGTCGCCATCGGTCACGGAGCCGGGTATCTCCTCGGCCCGCAGGACGACGCCGCCCGCCAGCGCCACCCGGCCATGGGCCAGCCGGGCCGGGTACAAATTCGTGGTGCCGATGAAGTCGGCGACAAAGGCGTTGGCGGGCCGCTTGTAGATGTCCAGCGGGCTGCCGACCTGCTGGATGCGGCCCTGGCTCATCACCACCACCAGATCGGCCATGGTCATCGCCTCCCGCTGGTCGTGGGTGACCAGGATGGTGGTGATGCCCAGCCGCTGCTGCAGCTGGCGCAGTTCCACCTGCATCGCTTCCCGCAGCTTGGCGTCCAGCGCCGACAGGGGCTCGTCCATCAGGAACAGGCTGGGCTCAAGCGCCAGGGCACGGGCGATCGCCACCCGCTGGCGTTGGCCGCCGGACAACTGCGTGATCTGCCGGTCGCCCACGCCGGGCAACTGCACCAGGTCCAACAGCGCGTCGGCGCGCAGGCGCTGTTGGGCGCGGCCCATGCCCCGAATGCGCAGGCCGTAGGCGATGTTTTCCCACACGGTCAGGTGCGGGAACAGGGCCAGGGACTGGAACACCATGCCCAGATTGCGCTCATGGGCGGACAGCGGGGTCAGGTCCCGGTCGCCCAGATGGATGGTGCCGGCGCTGGGCGCCTCCAGGCCGGCGATCAGGCGCAGCAAGGTGGTCTTGCCGCAGCCCGACGGCCCCAGGAAGCAGACGAACTGGCTGGCCGGCACATCCAGATCCACCGCCGCCAC
>CAYNRD010000172.1:0-5529 GCA_964399515.1 uncultured Mycobacteriaceae bacterium
CCTATCTGCTGGCCAATCCGCGCATGGTGACCCACATGCTGACCAACCTGCTGTCCAACGCCATCAAATTCACCCCCCGGGGCGGGGCGATCAGCGTCACCGTCGATTGCGACCAGGGCGGCCTGGCGCTGGCGGTCAGCGACACCGGCATCGGCATTCCCGAGCGGGACCAGGACCGCATCTTCGAGCCGTTCGAGCAGGTCGGGGATTTGATGACCCGGTCCACCAAGGGCACCGGGCTGGGTCTGGCGATCGTCCGGTCCATGGTCGAAGCCCATGGCGGCACCGTGGCCGTGACCAGCATGCCCGGCGAAGGGGCGACCTTCGTGCTGCGCTTTCCGCCCGACAGGGTCGCGGCCGCGCCCGCGAAAGACGCGTGAGCCCTGGGCGCAAGCGGCATTAGCCGAGCGCCGCGCAGGCCGCCTGGATGCGCGCGCAGGCCTCCTCCAACACCGCGTCGGAGGTGGCATAGGACACCCGGAAGAACGGCGACATGCCGAACGCTGCCCCGTGCACGGCCGCCACGCCCTTGTCCTCCAGCAGGTAGGTCACGAAATCCTCGTCGGTTTCGATGACCCGGCCGGCGGGGGTTGTCTTGCCGATCACGCCCGCGCAGGACGGGTAGACGTAAAACGCGCCCTCGGGCCGGTTGCAGGTGATGCCGTCCGCCTGGTTCAGCCGGTCGACGACCAGGTCCCGGCGGCGGGCGAAGGCCGTGCGGAAGTCGATGATGAAATCTTGCGGGCCGGTCAGCGCCGCCACGGCCGCCGCCTGGCTGATCGAGGACGGGTTGGTGGTCGACTGCGACTGCACCTTGGCGATCGCCTTGATCAGCGGCGCCGGGCCGCCGGCATAGCCGATCCGCCAGCCGGTCATGGCATAGGCCTTGGACACGCCGTTGCAGGTCAAGGTCCGGTCATACAGGCCCGGCTCCACCGCGGCGGGGGTGGCGAACTTGAACGTGTCATAGACCAGATGCTCATACATGTCGTCGGTCAGGACGTGGACATGGGGATGGTCCATCAGCACATCGCACAGCGGGCGCAGGTCCCCCGCCGCATAGCCGGCACCGGTCGGATTGTTGGGGCTGTTCAGGACCACCCATTTGGTCTTGGGCGTGATCGCCGCCGCCAGATCCTCGGCGCGCATCTTGAACCCGGTTTCCGCGGGGCACGGCACGATCACCGGCTTGCCGCCGGCCAGCAGGACGATATCCGGATAGCTGACCCAGTAGGGCGCACCGATCTCCACCTCGTCGCCCGGGGTCAGCGTCGCCACCATGGCGTTGAAGATCACCTGCTTGCCACCGGCGCCAACAGTGATCTGGTCGGCGGCGTAGGCCAGGCCGTTTTCCCGCTGGAACTTCTGCGCGACCGCCGCCTGCAGCTCCGGCGTGCCGTCGACGGCGGTGTATTTGGTCTGCCCGGCCCGGATGGCGGCGATCGCCGCCTCCTTGATGCTGTCGGGGGTGTCGAAGTCCGGCTCCCCCGCGCCCAGGCCGATGACATCCTTGCCGGCCGCCTTCAACTCCCGCGCCTTCGAGGTCACGGCGATGGTTGGCGACGGTTTGATCCGCCCAAGCGCGTCAGCCAGGAAAGCCATGGTGGGAGACTCCGATACCCTGATCATACCCGCGCAGCCTTATCGCCCCGGGACCCCCGTCACAAGAGCAAGATTGTGGGGGTGCGCGATCCCAGAGGGGCGCGCGACGGAGGCAAGATTTTCCGCCCCTGGCGGCGGGCCGGCACCGCCCCGGGCCGGGAACCGGCCCACGGCACTGGCACGCCGCTTGCTTCCCTAACGACAACAGCCCAGCAAGGGTGCCAGAAGGGGTATGAGACGACGATGGCCACGGTCCATCACATCGCCGGGTTCGATGTTCCCGACCAGGTGCTGAGCGGCATCCGCGAGGCCAGCAGCCGCTCGGGCATCGATTTCGAATTTCTGGTCGCCCAGGCGGCCCAGGAAAGCGGCTTTCGCGCCGACGCCAAGGCCTCGACCAGCAGTGCCACCGGGCTCTACCAATTCATCGAGCAGACCTGGCTGGGCGTGGTGCGGGAGCACGGCGCCGATTACGGGCTGCAGCACTATGCCGTCGCCATCGACCAGCGCCCGGGCGGCGGGTTCACGGTCGGCGATCCGCGCCTGCGCCAGGAGATCCTGGACCTGCGCGAGGACCCGCGGCTGAACGCCCTGCTGGCCGGCGAGTTGGCCGCCGACAACGCCGCCGCCATCCAGGCCCGTACCGGCCGGGCCGCCGGCCCGACCGAGCTGTATTTGGCCCATTTCCTGGGCGCGGGCCAGGCGGGCCGCCTGATCGAGGCCGCCGAGGCCACCCCCCATGTGCCGGCGGCGGAACTGTTCCCGGCCGCCGCCGAGGCCAACCAGGCGATCTTCTTCCGGCCCGACGGCACCGCTCGCACCTCCGGCGAGGTGTTCGGCCTGATCGACGCCAAGATGCAACGCAAACTGGCCGTCGCCGCCGAGGCGTCCGGCCTGGCCCCCACCACCGAGACCCCTAGGATCGACGAGTTCGCGGCTTTCTCTCCCGCCTCCCCAGACAGGAGCAGCCGTGCGTCGTTCCACCTTGGTGGCGGAGGGGGACCTGCCCCCTCCGCCACCCTTTTCCACGGCCCGTCGGTGCCGAACCTGGGCGGGGTCAGCCTTGATGTGTGGAGTGTGTTGACCGCGTCGGAGTTCGGGGACTTCTCCCCAACCGCCGACCAGCGCCGGGATGACGACCGCGCCCGGAGCTGACCGCCGCCCGGCGGGTTTCCGGCTGGCCGCCAGGTTTTCTGGCGCCTAACCGCGGGCGCCTAATCCTTGGCGTTTGAGTAGACCTTGTTGCGGCCGGCCGCCTTGGCCCGATACAGCGCCTCATCGGCCCGTTTCACGAAAGCGCCGATGTCCTCGCCCGGCTCGAACTCCGACCCACCCGAAGACAGGGTGAGGTTGCCCAGGGTTTCATTGGGATTGCGGTTCTTCAACTTCTTTTGGGAGATCATCCGGCGCAGGACATCGGCGCTGGACACGCCGGTGTCCAGCCCGGCATTGGGCAGCAGGATGGCGAACTCCTCTCCGCCGTAGCGGGCCGCCCGGTCACTGGCCCGGATGTTGTCATACAGCACCTTGGCGACCAGCTTCAGCACCATGTCACCCATCTGGTGGCCGTAGGTGTCGTTGAACGTCTTGAAATGGTCGATGTCGCACATCACCAGCGACAGGGGCTTGCCGGTCTTGGCCGCCATGGTGGTCTGCAACTTCAATTCGCTTTCGAAGGCGCGCCGGTTGGCGATGCCGGTCAGCGGGTCGGTCATGCTTTCCCGCCGAACTTCCTGCAGTTGGCTCTGCATGGTGCCCAGCTTGCCGGAGCTCTCCTGCAGCCGGTCCGACAGGGAGCGGTTCTGCACCGCCAGCTTGCGGGTCTGGCCGGCGACGGCGCCGATCAGGCTGGCCATCTTCTGCATGGATGGGTGGCTTTGCAGGTGGCCGGCCAGATCATCCAGGGCCTTGGCGTATTTCTCGGTGTCGTCGCCGCTGGACTTCAGCGCCTCGATCACGCCCTCCAACTCCAGGATCACGCCGGAGGCCAGCTCGTTGACCGCCTCGGCGTCATTGTCATTGGCGAAGTGACGCTTGAACAGGGTGGCGACCGCGCCTTCGGTCAGCTTGCCGGCCCGGTCCAGGCTGGCGCGCACGTCATGCTGGATGGCCGTGTTCTCACCACTGACATAGACATAGCCGACGGCATAGTTGTGCGGCGTGGCCGGCAGGCCATGGCCGGCCAGGAAGGCGATGGTCTTGGGCAGCCATTCATGGGCCTGGGCGGGGGGGCGGCCATCCACTGGGCTGGTCACCATGGCTTGGGGCATCCTCGGTCGGGTGCAGGGGGATCGGGGCCAGAATGGCGTGTCCCCGGGGGCCAAAAATTCGGAAGCGCGATCTTACTCCGCGAGTGCGATTTGTGGAAAGCGCATCTGTGTTACCACTGGGCGACAGGCCCGTGGGCGACAGGCCCGACCCGGCCGCCGCCGCCCCGTCCCCCGCGAGGAGGTCGTCCCCATGGATGACGCGCTTTTGACCCAAAACCCCGAGGCGCTGCCCAGCCCGCAAACCAGCCCGCCCGCCGCCGGCACCGTGTTCCGCCACCGGCCGGACCTGCCGGAGCCGGACACGGCCCGGGCCTTGCGCATCGTCTCCGACTTCGCGCCGACCGGCGACCAACCCACCGCGATCGCGGAGCTGACCGAAGGCCTGACCGCCGGCGAACGGGACCAGGTGCTGCTGGGGGTGACCGGCTCCGGCAAGACCTTCACGGTGGCCCACGTCATCCAGAACCTGCAACGGCCGGCGGTGATCCTGGCGCCCAACAAGACCTTGGCGGCACAGCTTTACGGGGAATTCAAAAGCTTCTTTCCGGACAATGCGGTCGAATACTTTGTATCTTATTATGATTATTACCAGCCCGAAGCCTATGTGCCGCGGTCGGACACCTATATCGAGAAGGAAGCGACCATCAACGACCAGATCGACCGCATGCGCCACGCCGCCACCCAGGCGTTGTTGGAGCGGCGGGACGCGATCGTGGTCGCCTCGGTCAGCTGCATCTATGGCATCGGTTCGGTGGAAACCTACACCGCCATGACCATCCGGCTGGAAGCCGGCCAGACGATCAACCGCCAGGACCTGCTGAAGGGCTTCACGGAGTTGCAGTACAAGCGCAACGATCAGGATTTCAGACGCGGAACGTTCCGGGTGCGCGGTGACAATGTTGAGATCTGGCCGGCCCAGTATGAGGATCGGGCCTGGCGGGTGTCGCTGTTCGGGGATGAGATCGAGGGCCTGTTCGAAATCGATCCCCTGACCGGGTCGAAACAGGGTCCCGGGCTGGATCAGATCCGGCTGTACGCCAACAGCCACTATGTCACGCCGCGGCCGACGATCTTGCAGGCCCTGTCCTCGATCAAGACGGAACTGGCCGATACGGTCCGGCGGTTCACCGCCGAAGGCAAGCTTCTGGAAGCCCAGCGGATCGAACAGCGCACCACCTTCGACCTGGAAATGCTGGAAGCGACCGGCTCCTGCAACGGCATCGAGAACTATTCCCGGTACCTGACCGGCCGGCCGCCCGGCGCGCCGCCACCGACCCTGTTCGAGTACATTCCCGATGACGCGGTGCTGTTCATCGACGAAAGCCATGTGATGGTGCCGCAGATCGGCGGGATGTTCAAAGGCGACCGGGCGCGCAAGGATACCCTGTGGCAGTACGGCTTCCGCCTGCCCTCCTGCGTCGACAACCGGCCGCTGATGTTCGAGGAGTGGGAGGCGTACAGGCCCCAGACCGTCTATGTCTCCGCCACGCCCGGCCATTGGGAGCTGGAGCGTACGGGTGGCGTGTTCACCGAACAGGTGGTGCGGCCCACAGGCCTGATCGACCCGCCGGTGATCATCCGGCCGACGGCCGACCAGGTCGATGACCTGCTGGCCGAGTGCAAGACCGTGGTCCAGGCCGGCAACCCGGTGCTGGTC
>CAYNRD010000173.1:0-5514 GCA_964399515.1 uncultured Mycobacteriaceae bacterium
GTCATAGGCCGTGACATAGCCGCGCACGCCCAACTCGGCGCCGCCATTGCCGATGATCACCTTGCCCTTGGCCACCCGCGGTGCGCCCGTGATCGTGTAGGGCCGGGACCGGTCGATGGTCAGGACCGACCAGACCTCCTCCCCCGTGGCGGCGTCGAGCGCGATCAATCGGCCGTCGATCGTGCCGACATAGATCTTGCCCCGCCATGCCGCCACGCCCCGGTTGACCACGTCGCAGCAGGCATTGCGGCCCCATTGCCGATCGACCTGGGGATCGAACTCCCACAGCACCTCACCCGTGCGGCCGTCGACCGCCCAGACCACGCTCCAGGGGCCGGAGGCATAGAGGATGCCGTCGATCACCAGCGGCGTGGTCTGCACGCCGCGACTGGTGCCCAGATCGATCGACCAGGCCAGGCCCAACTGGTCCACATTGTCCCGCGTGATCTGGTCGAGCGGGCTGAAGCGCTGTTCGGTATAGGTCCGGCCATGGGTCAGCCAGTTGCCTGGCTCCTGGTCCGCGTTCTGGATGCGCGCGCCGTCAAGGGTCGCGGTCGCCGCGCGGATGGTGTCCTCGTCCGCCGCGTGGCCCGCGCCGGTGCCGGCCGACACGGCCAGCGCCAGCATGGCGGCACGCCGCCCGAGCCTGGACAGACTCCACCCGTGAAGGGAAATCCCCATGAACCGTTCCTCCCAAGGATGCGTTCGTCGGTGGGCGCTCCGGGTTGATCCCGGATGCGCTCGTCGGGGGAGGAGTGTGCGGCACCAAGCCGGCCGCCGCAAGGCGGCGAGCGTACCGGTACGGATGATGCAACCCTTTGGGGTGCTCCCGCCCGGGAAAAAACAGGCCGGGCGCGTTTCGGCGCCCGGCCCGTTTCCGACCAGGGTTGCGTTTGGCCTCAGACGAATTCCGCGCCGTCCTGGGTCATCGGCAACACCCGTATGCGCCGGCCGGTTGCCGCGTAGATGGCGTTGGCCAGGGCCGGGCCGATCGGCGGCGTGCCGGGTTCGCCCACACCGGTGGGGGACGCTGTGGAAGGCACCATGTGGACATGGATCGCCGGCATGTCGGAGATGCGCAGCGGCTCGTAATCGGGGAAGTTGAGCTGATCGACATAGCCGTCGGTGAAGGTGATGGCATTGCGCATCACCGCCCCCAGCCCATAGCCGATGCCGCCTTCCACCTGGGCGCGGACCACATCCGGGTTGACGATCACTCCGCAATCGATCGCGCAGTCCACCCGCACCACCTTCATGGCACCCCTATCATCCACCGCCACCTCGACGACCTGGGCGACATAGCTGTTGAAGCTCTTATGCAGGGACACGCCACGTGCATGGCCCGGGGCGACAGGCTGGCCCCAGCCGGCCTTCTCGGCCGCCAGGCGCAACACCCCGGACAGGCGCCGATGGTCGGTGTTGGCGGGATCCGCCAACAGCCGCTCCAGCCGGTACTGGACCGGGTCCATGCCGGCGGCCTCGGCCACCTGATCGATCAGGGTTTCCATGGCATACGCGTTGTGGGTGTGCCCGACCGCCCGCCACCACAGCACCGTGACCGGGGTTTCCGCGTCGGACAGGCCCACGGCCAGGTTGTCGATCGCGTAGGGTGTGTCGCCGATGCCTTCGACGGAGGTGTGGTCGACGCCGTCATGGACCAGGAACGGCTCGAAGATCGTGCCCTTCAGGATCGGCTTGGCGGCGATCCTGTGGTCCCAGCCGATGATGGTGCCGTCGGCGTTCAGCCCGATCCGGGCCCGGTGGGTGGCCATCGGCCGATAATAGCCGCCCTGGATGTCATCCTCCCGCATCCAGACCAGCTTCACCGGCGTGGTCCGGCCCAGCAGGTCGAAGGCCATGGCGGCTTCGGCCTGGTAGTCCGAGCTTGGGGTCGCCCGGCGGCCGAAGGCGCCGCCGGCATAGACGGTGCGGATTTGGACCTGGTCCGGATCCAGGCCCAGGACCTGGGCCACGGTCGGCTTGGACAGCCCTGGGAACTGGCAGCCGTCATGGACGATCACCCCACCCTGGCCGTCGCCCGCGATCACGCAGTTCAGCGGCTCCATGGGCGCGTGGGCCAGGTTCGGGAACACGTAATCGGCCTCGATCACCTGGGCCGCGGTCGCGAGGGCCGCCGCCACCGTGTCCGGGTCCTGGCCCGGCCGGGCCTGGTATTGGGGCTCGGCCATCAGTGCCTGGTGATAGGCGACCAACTCCGCGGTCGAGCGGGTTTCGGCCCGGGAGAAGTCCCAGTCGGCGGTGATCGCGTCCCGGGCCGACTTCGCGGCCCAGGTGGTCTTTCCGAACACCGCCACCCCGGCGCCGTTGGGCAGGGCCTTGGCGTCCAGGAACCCGGGCACCGAGCGGGCGCGCGTGGCATCGAAGGAGACCAGCGTCCCGCCGAAGCGGGGCGAGCGCAAGATCAGGGCATGAACCATGCCCTCCACCCGCACATCGATGGCGAAGATCGCGCTGCCGTCGGTCTTGGCGGCGGTGTCCTTGCGCTTGAGCCCGTCCAGGCCGATCAGGGTGAAGGCGCTGGCCGGCTTCAGGGCGGGGTCGGCGGGCGGGGTCAGGCGGGCGGCTTCGGTCACGAAATCGCCGAAGCGGCCCTGGCGGTCGCCGGCGCGGATCACGCCATTTTCCACCGTGATCCCGGCCACGGGCACGCCCCAGGCATTCGCCGCGGCCTGGACCAGCATGGCCCGGGCGGCGGCACCGGCCTTGCGGTACTGTTCGAACGAGTTGGCGATGGCGGTGGATCCGCCCGTGCCTTGGGTCCCGAACAGGAGGTTCTGGTACACCGCGTCATTGGCCGGCGCGAATTCGGGCACCACCTGGTCCCAATCGGCGTCCAGTTCTTCGGCAACCAGCGTGGCAAGACCAGTGGTCGTGCCTTGGCCCATCTCAAAGTGTTTGATGATCGGCGCGACCGTACCGTTGTCATAAACGCGCACGAACGGGTTCAGATCCTCGGGCCCGCCATGGTGGGCGAGGGCGCCGGTCACCGGGTTGAACCCCACGGTCAACACGGCGCCGGACGCGGCCATACCGGCCAGAAAGCCCCGGCGGGTGGTGGTCAGCGTTGCGGTCATGATCAGGCCTCCATCAGGTCGGCGGCGCGGTGGATGGCAGCGCGGATCCGCACATAGGTGGCGCACCGGCAGGCATTCCCCCACATGGCGGCATCAATATCATCATCCGTCGGCCGCGGTGTGTTGGTCAAAAGATCGATGGCGTTCATGATTTGGCCGGACTGGCAGTATCCGCACTGGACGACGTCCAACTCCCGCCAGGCCGCCTTCACCGCGTCGGCGGCCTTGCCCGATGCCGCCTCGATGGTGGTCACCGCACTTTCGCCGATGTCGGCCAGGGCCAACGAACAGGAGCGCACCGCCACCCCGTCCAGGTGCACGGTACACGCGCCGCAGGCGGCGACACCGCAGCCGAATTTGGTGCCGGTCAGGCCAAGCTCATCCCGGATCACCCACAAAAGCGGCGTGTCGGGGTCGGCATCGACGGTCATCCGCCGGCCGTTGACGGTCAGATCAGTTGCCATGGTCAGTCTCCAGGACATCGGGGGGAAGGGAGAAAAAACCGGGCCGCCGTTCAGGCAGCGTGCTGTACACTGCGGCGGCATGCTGTAAACGATACGGTTTAGTGTACTCCATCGCCGCACAATGTAAACCCGTGAGTTTACATCCATGGTTCGGTGCGCGGCGGTGATCGGGCAGACTTAGGGCCGAACGGGTGCGAGCATGGGATTGATCCAAGCCAAGCGGGACCAGATCGTCACCGCGGCCCTGGCGGAGTTCCGGGAACAGGGCTTCGCCGGCGCCAGTATGGACCGGATCGCGGCGCGGGCGTCGGTGTCCAAGCGCACGGTGTACAACCATTTTGAAAACAAGGAGTCGCTGTACGGCGCCATCATCGACCAGTTGATGGCACAGGTCGCCACCGCGCTGGACATCCGCTATCAGCCCGACCGGCCGATCCGGGACCAGTTGTTGGACCTGGGCTGGGGGGTGGGGCGGTTGCTGCTGTCGCCCACGTTCATCGATCTGGCGGCGATCGTGATGAGCGAGACGATCCGCGACCCGGCTTTGGGGGAGCGGTTCTTGTGCCAGACCGTGCATATGGATGCGCTGACACGCTTTATGACCGGTGCCAACGCGGCCGGCGCCTTGCGGGTTGAAAACGTGACTGAGGCCGCCGACCAGTTCCTGGGTCTGATCAAGGCGCAGGCGTTCTGGCCGGCGCTGATCTCCGGACAGCCGGTCACCGAGGACCGCATGGCGCAGGTGATCGCGGGGGCCGTTGAAACCTTCCTGGCCCGCTACGGTGTTGGAACCGGCGCCGCGTCCGGGCGTTTGGGAACCTGACCCCGCCACCGTGACCGAGACCCCGCACCCATGCCGTCCAGTCCCGTTGACTGGGCCGGCGCGGCGTCGCCGGCCATTCTGATCGCCCTGTTCGCGGCGTCCGGCCTGGTGGTGGCGGTGGCCGGCATCTGGCTGGTCAGGCTGGCCGACAGCCTGGGCCGGCGCACCGGCCTGGGCGAAGCGATGACCGGTGGCCTGCTGCTGGGGGCCGCCACCTCCGCCGGCGGGGCGGTCACCTCCATCACGACGGCGGCCAGCGGCAACACCGATTTGGCCATTTCCAACGCCATCGGCGGCATCGCCGCGCAGACGGCGTTTTTGGTCGTCGCCGATCTGGCGTTCCGCAAGGCCAATTTGGAGCATGCCGCCAATTCGGTCGTGAACCTGCTGCAATGCACGCTGTTGATCGCGGTGTTGGCGGTGCCGATCCTGGCGTCGGTGTCGGCGCCGGTCACCGTGCTGGGCATCCACCCGGCCTCGGTCGTGCTGGTCGTAGGGTATCTGTACTTCAACCGCATCATCGCCCAGGCGGGGCGCGTGCCCATGTGGCGGCCGGCCGCCGGCGTGGCCGATGGGGACGGGGACGATCCGGGCCGGGCCGACCGGCTGCCGCTCTGGGGGACGGCGGGCCTGTTCTGTGCCGCGACCGCGGTCACCGCCATCGCCGGCCTGGTCCTGGGCCGCACCGGCGTAGCCCTGTCCCAGGCCGTCGGCCTGTCGGAGACCGCGATTGGCGGCGTTCTGACCAGCACCATGACCTCGGTGCCCGAGCTGGTCACGTCCCTGGCCGCCGTGCGCCGCGGGGCGGTGGACATGGCGGTGGGCGGGATCATCGGCGGCAATGCCTTCGACACCCTGTTCCTGGTGGCGGGCGATATCGCCTTTTCGGCCGGATCGCTCTACCACCGGATGACCGACACCCATGTCCTGGTGCTGGCCGGCTCCATCCTGATGACCGCGATCCTGCTGATGGGGCTGATCCGGCGGGAGCCGCAAGGCCCGGCCAATATCGGCTTCGAAGGGGTCGCGATCCTGGCCCTGTACGCCACCATGGTCGCCGTGATGGCGCTGTCCTAATACTACAGTTGCATATTTTGGTATCTTTTCCGATGAGCTGCGGCGGCGTTGGCTT
>CAYNRD010000174.1:0-5513 GCA_964399515.1 uncultured Mycobacteriaceae bacterium
GCCTCGTAGAGGATCTTGTTCCACAGGCGCGTGATCCCGCCCTCGGCCGCGTCCCTGGCTCCGCGGGCCACCCTGCTTTTGGTGGTCAACTGGGCCTGCGCCCGCGACCGGTCATCCATGGAAATGGCGATCAGGTGGCTGATCAGGTCGATCGGCTTCTTGGGCGGGGTGAAATCGGCCACGGGCACGGGATGCACCCCGTTCAGGATTTCCGCCGGCCGCAGAAACGTGTGAAAATGCCCCGCCTCGGCGCCGACCCGGGCATCGGGGGTGTGGGCGTGGTAATAGTATTGGGAATGGCTTTCGGGGTCGTAGACATCCCCCAACGGGTAGTGCTGCCAGGGCGACGGGGTGGTGCCGGTGATCTCGCTCAGCACGCTGTCGCCGGACTTGGTCAGCACCCGTTGGCATTCCAGCACCCGGTCGCCGGCCATGGCCATGCGAGCCAACAGGTCGGCGTCCAAGCGGTCGAACGGGACGTCCACCGGGGTTTCCTCCGGCGCCGGCGGCGCGGCGGGAGGCGGTACGACAGGGCGTAACGGCATCGCGCGTCTGCCTCGGAACAAACATGGGATTTGACCGTCAGGGCTTATCGGCATAGCGGAACACGGGACATGATTCATCGCAAAGCACCAGCCCGGGACGGCCTTTCCCTGTTGCGGCGGGACCGGCCGGCCGGGAACGCCTGGACGCTGACCGCCGGCGGCCAAGCCCGCACGGTGACGGTCACCCGCTTGGCCCGGGCCCGGCGCCTGACCCTGCGCATCGACGCGACGACCGGCACCGTGGCCGTGTCCGCCCCGCCCCATGTGGCCGACCGGGACATTCACGCCTTCCTGGACCGCCAGCACGCCTGGCTGGCCGACCGGCTGGCCCGCTTGCCCGACCGGGTGCCGTTCCAGGATGGCGCCGTGGTACCGGTCCTGGGGCTGGATCGGCGGATCACCCACCGGCCACAAGCCCGCAGCCTGGCCCGTATCGACGGCGAAACGATTGTTGTCGGCGGGGATCCGGACCTGATCGCCCCCCGGGTCACCCGCCTGTTGAAAGCGACGGCCCGGGATGAGATCACGGCCCTGGCCCATCCGCTGGCGGCACGGATCGGCCGCCCGATCGCCGGCATCGCCATCCGCGACACCCGCTCGCGCTGGGGCAGTTGCACCGCCAAGGGGCAGTTGAATTTCTCCTGGCGGCTGGTGCTGGCGCCCGATTGGGTGCTGGCCTACCTGGTCGCCCATGAGGTCGCCCATTTGAGGGAGATGAACCACGGCCCCCGCTTTTGGGCGCTGTGCCGGGAGCTGTACCCGGATCTGACCGCCGCCAAGGCGTGGCTGAAGGCCCACGGCACGGGCCTGCACCGTTATGGTTGAGCAGCCGGCATTGGGCCGTCGGGACCGGTTCCTGGCCTGGTGGCGGGACTTGCCCGCCAATGTGCGCGGCGCCGCCCTGATGGTCGCGGCGGCCCTGTCCTTCACCACCATGGCGGTGGTGATCAAGATCCTGGGCCAGCGCCTGGACACCGCCCAGATCGTGTTCTTCCGCACGGCGATCGGGCTTTTGTTCCTGCTGCCGCTGATTTGGCGGGCCGGCCTCGCCAGCCTGCGCACCACCGCCCCCCACCTGCACGGCTTGCGCGCCTTGACCGGGGTCACGGCGATCTATGCCGGGTTTTACGCCTTCACCCATTTGCCCTTGGCCATGGCCACCACGCTGACCTTCGCCAAGCCGCTGTTCACCGTGCTGCTGGCGGTGGTGTTCCTGCATGAGGTGGTGCGCTGGCGGCGCTGGACCGCCACGGTGGTGGGCTTCCTAGGCGTCCTGGTGGTGTTGCGCCCGGGCTTCGTCGCCTTCGATATCGCCATGGTCGCCGCCGTCGGCCAGGCGCTGATGATCGCGCTCAGCGTCGTGATCCTGAAGAAACTGCCCAGGGATGAGCCGCAGATCGTCATCATGGTCACCTTCTCGGTCGCCACCACGCTGATTTCGATCCTGCCGGCGATGCTGTTCTGGATCCCGCCGACCCCGTTCGAGCTGCTGCTGGCCGTGGCTGTGGGGTTTTTCGGGGTCACCGGCCAGTATCTGATCGTTTGGAGCTACCGCACCGGGGAGGCCAGCGCCGTGGCCCCGTTCGACTACACCCGCCTGGTGTTCGCGACCCTGTTCGGGGCTTTGATCCTGTCGGAAATGCCGGACATGTTCGTGTTCCTCGGGGCCGGGCTGATCATCGGCTCCGCCGTCTACATTGCCCGGCGGGAAGCCAAGAAGGCCGTGCCGCCGCCGCCCGCGCCAGGCTAGCCCCCCAGGCCGATGATGGTCAGCGCATAGCCGGTGACGGCGCCGAAGGTCAGGGTCTGGCGCAGGCTGTCATACCAGTCCGGCACCCGGCCCTGGCCGATCAACAGGCGCCGGTCGGCCGCGAAGCACAGGCCCAGCAGCACCGCCATGCCGGCCACCCCCCACACCATGGGCAGCCCGCCCGCCAGCAGCACCAGGATCGCCCAGGCGATCAGGCTGGGTGCGACGGAATAGATCAACCCACCCGGCGCCGCCGGCCGACCCGCCCGCAGCTCCGCCATCGCCACGCCCCAGTGAACCGCACCCAAGAAGGTGGTGATGACCGCACCATAGGCGATCTGGGCCTGGATCAGCACCGGCTCGGGCCAGGCATCGGGGCCCAGCACCACCGCCAGGCCCAGCCCCAGGAACGGGATCAGCCCGCCAAAGCCCAGCAGGCTGACCATCATCGGCACGCGGGCCAGGGACATGGGCGCACCTTTCCCAATCGGTTGCGGTTGCGAAAGCCGGTTTACAGCCCCACCGGCCGGTCCCTATTCAGGACCGGCGCGTTCGGCGCGGCGCCGGCGCGGTGAGGGTTGCACAAAAGGAGTTTGGGGGCATGGACGTCAAGGGCTTGGCGGCGGTGGTGACCGGCGGCGGATCGGGCATGGGGGCGGAAACCGCGCGGGCGCTGGCGGCGGCCGGCATGGCGGTGGCGGTGTTGGACTTGAACGAAGACGGGGTCAAGAAGACCGCCGAGGAGATCGGCGGGCTGGCCATCGTCTGCAACGTCACCGACGGCGACGCGGTGGAAGCCGCCATCGACCAGGCCGCCGCCGCCCACGGGACGGCGCGCCTGGTGGTCAACTGCGCCGGCATCGCCGACGGCGGCCGCTTCGTGGGCCGCAACGGACCGCACGAGCTGGGCCTGTTCTACAAGGTTATCGGGTTCTTCCTGATCGGCTGCTTCAACCTGCTGCGCGTCGCGGCCCTCCGCATGAGCCAGGCCGAGGAATTGCCCACCGGCGAACGCGGGCTGATCATCAACACGGCCTCGGTCGCCGCCTATGAGGGCCAGATCGGCCAGGCGGCCTATGCGGCGTCCAAGGGTGGCATCGTTGGCATGACCTTGCCCGCCGCGCGGGAATTGGCCCGGTTCGGCATCCGGGTGATGACCATCGCCCCGGGCCTGATCGAAACCCCGATGCTGACCGGCTTTTCCGAAGAGGTGTTCAACAGCCTGGTCGCCACGACCATCTTCCCCAAGCGCCTGGGCCAGTCGGCCGAATACGCCAAACTGGTCCTGCACGTCGCCGAGAATGTGATCCTGAACGGCGAAACCATCCGGATGGACGGTGCGGTCCGCCTTGCCCCCAAATGACCCGGCGGTGAGCGGCTTCGTCACCGCGCCGGCATTGCTGGGGGCGACCAACCTGGCCTGCCGGCGCGGCGGCCGGCTGGTGTTCGGCGGCTTGGGCTTCACCCTGGCGCCCGGCGGGGCCTTGGTGATCACCGGGCCGAACGGCAGCGGCAAATCGACGCTCTTGCGGCTGTTGGCGGGCTTGGGCCGCCCCGTCGCCGGCACGGTGACCTGGGATGGCGAACCGGTCGGGGATGACCCGGCCGCCCGGGCCAGCCTGGTCGCCTATGCCGGCCACCAGGACGCGGTCAAGCCCGGCTTGGATGTCATGGCCAACCTGGCCGGCTGGGCGCGCCTGGCCCGGCCGGGGCAGTCCGCGCGCGACCGGGCCCGGGACGCCTTGGACCGGTTTGACCTGTCCCGCCTGGCCAGCCTGCCGGCCCGGGTGCTGTCCCAGGGCCAGCGCCGGCGCCTGGCCCTGTCCCGGCTGCCGGTGCTGGGCCGCCCCTTGTGGCTGTTGGATGAACCGTCCGCGGGCCTGGACACGGCCTCGGTCGGCCGGCTGCGCGCGGTCATCGCCGACCACCGCGCCCAGGGTGGCATGGTCATCGCCTCCACCCATGTCGATCTGGGCCTGGAGGGTGCCGGCGCCTTGGACGTGGCGGCGTTCACCGCCCCGATCGGGTTCGATACGGAGCCGGAATGGGCGGGCTGAGCCGGTTCGTCACCCTGGTTCGTCGGGATCTGGCCCTGGCGCTGGCGGGCGCCAGCGATGCCGGTACCGCGATCGGCTTCTTCGCCATCGTGGTGGCGCTGTTCCCGCTTGGCATCGGGCCGGAGCCAAACCTGCTGGCCCGGATCGGCGGCGGCGTGGTGCTGGTCGCCGCCTTGCTGGCCGCGCTCTTGGCGCTGGAGCGGATGTTCGCCGCCGATTACGACGACGGCAGCCTGGACCAGTTGGCGCTGATGCCGGTGCCGCTGGAAGCGGTGGTGGCGGCCAAGGCCCTGGCCCACTGGCTGACCACCGGCCTGCCGCTGATCGTGCTGGCGCCGGTGATGGGCATCGCCCTTCGGGTGCCGGAGCCGGCAATCCCGGCCTTGCTGCTGGCGACCGTGTTGGCGACGCCGATCCTGAGCTTGATCGGCGCCATCGGGGCCAGCCTCAGCCTGGGCGCCCGCCGGGGCGGGGTCTTGGTCAGTTTTCTGGTGCTGCCGTTTTTCGTGCCGGTGCTGATCTTCGCGGCGGGCGCGGTCGATCAGGCCGCCACCGGCGGGGAGGCGCGGGTCAACCTGCTGCTGCTGTCGGCGGTGCTGGCCCTGGCGCTGCCCCTGGCGCCGGTGGCGGCGGCGGCGGCCATCCGCCAGGCGCTGGAGTGACCCGGGCGATCCCGGCTTGGCCGCGCGCAATTCGGGCCCGGTCTTGACATGTCGCGTTGACAGCCGACGCTGGGCGGGCCATTTCGGCCGCGAGAGACGTCTTGGAAGCCAGCCATGCACAAATACGCCAATCCGGCGAAATTCCTGGAAATCAGTGGGGTTGTTCTGCCCTGGGCCATGGCGGTGACCGCAGTGTGCTTCGGCCTGGGCCTCTATTATGGCCTGTATGCCAGCCCGGCCGATTTCCAGCAGGGCGAGACGGTGCGGATCATGTACATCCACGTGCCGTCGGCCTGGCTCGCCCTGTTCACCTACGCCTCCCTGGCCGCGGCCGCCGCCTCCTCGATCATCTGGAAGCACCCGCTCGCCGACCTCTACGCCAAGGCCATGGCTCCGGTGGGGGCCGCGTTCACCGCGCTGTGTCTGGCGCCCGGCAGCATCTGGGGCTACCCGCCCTGGGCGCCCTGGTGGGTGTGGGCCGCCCGGCTGCCCCGCGTCC
>CAYNRD010000175.1:0-5498 GCA_964399515.1 uncultured Mycobacteriaceae bacterium
GAACACCGGCAGCAGCCGGTCGGGCTCGAACGGGTGGCGGCAGCGCAGGCCGGTGTCGAGGCCCAGCTTCTCGGCCTTTTCGATCGCCTCCTCGCTGGTGCCCAGCGCCCGGCAGGCTTCGATGAAGCCGCGGGCGTCGGGGTTGGTGGCCGCCGTTTCCTCGGCCAGCGGATGATCGGCGGAAATCGCCATGAAGCTGGCGCCGAACAGGGTGTCGGGCCGGGTGGTGAACACCTCCAGGCTGTCCGAGCGGCCGTCCAGCGCGAAGCGCAGGGTCGCCCCCACCGAGCGGCCGATCCAGTTCGCCTGCATCAGCCGCACCCGCTCGGGCCATTTGTCCAAGCCGTCGATGGCCTCCAGCAGCGCGTCGGCGAATTCGGTGATCTTCAGGTACCACTGGGTCAGTTGCTTGCGCTCGACCACGGCCCCGGTGCGCCAGCCGCGCCCCTCGATGACCTGCTCATTGGCCAGCACGGTCTGATCGACCGGATCCCAGTTCACCCAGCCTTCCCGGCGATAGGCCAGCCCGTGCTTGACGAACTCCAGGAACATGCGCTGTTCGTGGACGTAATAGTCCGGATGGCAGGTCGCCACCTCCCGGTCCCAATCATAGCTGAGGCCGATGGTGCGCAACTGCTCGCCCATCACCCGGATGTTTTCATAGGTCCAGGCGGCGGGGTGGGTCTTGTTCTGGATCGCGGCGTTTTCCGCCGGCAGGCCGAAGGCGTCCCACCCCATGGGATGCAAGACGTTGAACCCCTTGGCGCGCTTGTAGCGGGCGATCACATCCCCGATCGCATAGTTGCGCAAATGGCCCACATGCAGCCGCCCGGACGGGTAGGGGAACATCTCAAGCACGTAGTATTTCGGCCGGTCCGGGTCCTCGACCGCGCGAAAACTGCCGTGATCCCGCCAATAGGCCTGCCATTTGGCCTCGGTCTCGCGGAAGGTGTAGCGGGACATGGCGCGTCCACTCCATGCTTGGGGTCAGAGCAGCCGTTACTGCTGGCCGGCGCGAACCGCGTTCAGGCGCAACTCCCGAGCCCGGCTCAGGATCGCCTCCTCCAAGGCCGGGGCCGTCTCCGGCCCGACCGGCTGGTCCACCCAGCCGCCGGCACCGGTGTTGAACACCTGCCGGAACGCCGAAACCTGCAGGGCGTCGGTGCGCAGCTCCCGGTCCAGGATCAGCACGTTGACCTTGAACCGTTCGGTGTTGGCGCCGTCCGGGGAGTACCAATCGGTCAGGATCACGCCGCCGAACGGGTCGGCGGTGGCCAGCGGCATAAAGGCGATGGTGTCCAGGCTGGCCCGCCACAGAAAGCTGTTGACCGGCACCCCGCCCTCGCCCGTGCCGCGGGGGGCGGCGCCTTCCCCGGCGAAGCTGAAGGTCGCCGGACCGGTTTCGGGTCCTTGGGCGGCGGGCGGCGGCAGGGCGGTGCCGGCGCCGGGCACGGGATCACCCCCGCACGCGGCCAGGCCGACGGCGATCAGGCAGGCCAGGATCACGGCCTTGGGGTTACGGCGAAGCATCGCTGCGGTACATCTCCCAACTGGCCGGGATGTGGGACCGGGGGCACGCCCCCGGCTGGACCTTGCGCCTGCGTGGCGACGATTGCCCAGAAAACCGGCATTTCCGCGATCGGTAGACAAATTCCAATCCGCGCGCAAGGCGCGCCCATGCCAACTCGTCGGTCCTGACCCCAACGTGAGGAACGCCCGGTGCCCGAAGCCAGCCTTTCCGACCAGATCGCCGCCAATATCGCGTGCTTGCGCGCCGCCATCGCCGACGCGGCCCGGGACGTCTCCCGCGACCCGTCCGCGATCGAGGTCATGGCGGTGTCCAAGGTCCAGCCCGACGCCCGGATCGAGGCGGCCCTGGCCGCCGGCCAGCGCCTGTTCGGGGAGAACCGGGTGCAGGAGGCGCAAACCCGCTGGGCGGCGCGTCGGCCGCGGGTGCCGGACTTGCGCCTGCATCTGATCGGGCCGCTGCAAACCAACAAGGTCAAGGACGCCCTGGCCCTGTTCGACGCCATTGAAAGTGTCGACCGGCCGAAGCTGGCCCGCGTCCTCGCCAAGGAGCTGGCCGCCGCCCCCCGGCCGATCGAGTTGCTGGTCCAGGTCAACACCGGGGCGGAACCCCAGAAATCCGGGGTTTTGCCGGCCGATCTGGAAGCGTTCCTGGACCTGTGCCGGGGTGAGCTGTCCCTGCCGATCACCGGCCTGATGTGCATTCCGCCGGTGGAGGAGGCGCCGGCGGCCCATTTCGCGTTCCTGGCCGAACTGGCCGAACGCCACGGCCTGGCCACCCTGTCCATGGGCATGAGCGGCGATTTCCCGGTCGCGGTACGCCAGGGGGCCACGCGGGTGCGAGTCGGCACCGGTGTGTTCGGCGCCCGTGAGGGGTGAGGTTCACCTCGGCGCCTGGACCGACAAGACCGCGTGGGAACCCAGATCCGCCAGCAAATCGGCCAAGGCCGCCCGGCCGACGGCCACACAGCCCTCGGTCGCGGCCCAATCGGGCCGGGCCAAATGCAGGAAGATGGCGCTGCCCTGGCCCGGCTGGGGCGGGTCATCATTGTGGCCCAGCACCACGATTAGGTCATAGAGCCCGTCCGCCCGCCAGAGCGTCTCATGCCGGCCATCAAACGGCAGGCGCACGGGGCGATTGTAGGCGGGGTGATCGGGCTGGTCACACCAGCCGTCATCCTCATGCACGGGCCGGCTGGGCAGGGCGGTGACCGGCTGGGCGATCCGGTCCCGCCTGTACAGCACCCGGCGCACCGGCCAATCGCCGATCGGGGTCTTGCCGTCGCCTTCCCGCTTTTGCCCGGCGGGCACCAGGCCGCCACGGCCGATAGAACAGGGTGCCGTGCGCTGGGCGCCGCCGGGTGCCGACCAGACCAGGCCGTGCCCGGTCGGCGATCCCGCCAAGGCCGTGACCGTGACCCGATCCGTCATCGGAACGCGATTTCCGCCACCGCCCGGTTAACCTTGGCCTGGGGCCAGACCCGCTTTCCGGGCAGTTGGCCGGCCCCCGTTAACTGCAGGCCTTCGCCCGGATCCAGGGTCACCTGGCCGCCGGCGTTGGAGAAAACAATCCGCCCCTCGGACAAGAGCACGCCAAAGCCGCCGTCCAGCGCGCCACCCCAGACGGTGGTGCCCTGAATGCCGATATTGCCGACCGGCGTGGTGATGGCCAAATCCTGCCGGCCCAGCCGGCTGATTTCCCCGGTCACGAACAGAAAGGCGCCGCCGAACAGGCTGCCGCTGAAGCTGCCCTGGTCGCCGGCGGTGTCGAACACGTAGTCATTGACGCGAAAGGCGGTATCGCCGCCCAAGGTCACCTTGGTCCCGTCGTTGAATTCCAGCAGCAGCCGGGCGTCCTCACCGGTGAGGATCAAATCCTCGGCGCCGATGGCGGCACCGGGCGCCAGGGCCGTGCGGCCGTCCGAATTGGACACCGTGGCATTCCCTTGCAGCCTGGCGACCACGCCGACCCCGGCGGCGGCACGGCCATGGCGGGGCCGCCCGACGCCCAGGGCGACCGCGGCGGCGGCGCCCAGCATCAGCCGGCGGCGACAGGGCAACGAAGGCACGTCAAGATATTCCATGGGCATGGCGGCGAACCCCGCGATGGTTGGAGCGGTCAGGCAGGCTTGAAACGGCAAGACCAGCCCGGTGGCCCGGGACCGGCGTTTCCCGATGTATAGTAACCTCTATATCCCCGATGTGCCGCGACGGCGCAAGGACGCCGGTCACAGGGTGCGGGTTTTGACGGTGCGAACACCCAAGGGGTGTGTCCCCAGCGTCAGAACCCGGCGCTGACCGCCCGGTCGCCAGCGCCCTCGCCGGGCTGGGTGTCCTTCATCGCCTGATAGCGGGCCAGGGCCATGGCCATGGCGTCGGGCACGCTGGCGGCGGGCACATCGGTGGGGGAGGTCAGGCCAAACAAGCCCGCCGGTTGCGGGGCGTTTTCGGGCTGCTGGGGCTGGGCGTCCGGCTCCGTCTCGTCCCGCGGCGCGATGTTCAGCGGCACCCGGGTGGCTTGGGCTTGGATGCGGTCTTCGATTGTGATGCCCGAGGGCTGCTGGGGCGGCAGGCTGGCGGTGGGGCGCGGCCCCAGGGCGAAGAAGCGTTTGCCGTCCCGCTCGACGATGCCGCGCTCGGCAAGGGCCAGGGCCTCGGCGCCCGGCGCCTGGGCCCGGGCCAGCACGGCCGCCGGTTCGCCCGCGCCGTCGCCGGTGGCGGCGGCTCTGGCCTGGTGGGCCAGGACGGTTTCGGTGGACGGTTGGCTCAACTGCGCCAGGGCGGCGGTCTGCGCCGGCACATCGGTGCCCAGCAGGCGGGCCGCCGCGGCCCGGGCTTGGTCCAGGGAGACCGGGCCTTGGCCGGTGCTGGCGATCGCACCCGCGCCTGCCGGGGCCGCCGGCGCCCCGCCCGGTATCGAGACCCCCCCCGGGGCCACCACCGCGCCATCCACCCCCAACCCCCCCAACCGGCCCGGATTTTATCCTCGGGCCGGCCTTCATCCCGTCCCGGGGGGCCACCTTCTCCCCAAGGGGGAGAAGGAAGCAAGGGGCGATGTTTTCGTAAAAATCGTAAGCTCACGCCGTCTCTTCGAATTCCACCAATAGGTCGCCTTCTTTGACCTGGTCGCCGGGTTTGAACATATAGGCTTTGACGGTTCCGTCGAAGGGCGCCTTGATGGCGTGCTCCATTTTCATCGCTTCCATGACCAGTAATGGTTTGCCTGCCTCGATGTCATCGCCCGGCTGCGCCGAGAGCATGGTGACGACGCCGGGCATGGGCGCGGTCAGCGAGCCTTCGCTTGAATGATGTGCGGCGATGCCGGCGAGGGGATCGGGAAAGGCGATGTCCGCATGGGCCGCGCCGATCCAGATGCGAAGCCCGCTCTCATGCGGGGCGGCGAACGCCTCGACGTTTTCCCCGTCGATGGCGACACGGACGGCGCCGTCCATTTCCGCCGCACCGGAAAAGGAAAATGCGATCGGAGCCTCGGGCGCGTGTCCTTCACGGCGCGCGGACGCCGAGGCGTCGGGTTCCAGCGTGGCGTGAAACATGCCGCCGGCCCTGTTTAGCCGCATCAACGCCGGCGCGCCGTCATGCTCGATCCAGATCACATCATGGCGCGGGCGGTTAAGACGAAAGCCCGAAAGCGCGCGCCAGGGATCCTTGTCATGATCGACAGCGCGGGCGCGCTTCCACAGCGCCGCTGCGGCCCAAAGAGCGGGGCCGGGCTCGAGCGTTTCGAACAGCGCGTCTTCATGGTCTTCGATGAAGCGTGTCGAGACATTGCCGGCAATGAAATCGGGTTCGGCGGCAAGCGCATGCAAAAACGCCGCGTTGGTTTCAAGCCCGGCGACGCGGGTTTCTTCCAGCGCCGCGCGCAAGGCGCCCAGCGCTTCCTCTCGGCTCGCGCCGCCGGTGATGATCTTGGCGATCATGGGATCGTAATAGGGCGTGATCGCCTGTCCTTG
>CAYNRD010000176.1:0-5497 GCA_964399515.1 uncultured Mycobacteriaceae bacterium
CCATGCCGGCGACGATCCGGGTCATCTGGTTTGAGATGCCGATCACGCTGATGATATCGGCCACCGCCTGTTCGGACCAGCCCTGGGCCAGGATCGCGTCGATGTCGGATTTGGCGGTGGCGTGCGCGTCCAGGGTCAACTTCCGGGCGAGGGCGAAGATCGGCACCAGCTTCGGGTCATCGACCGGGGCATCGGGGTCGCGCAGCCGTTCCACCGCGTCCTCGGTGGCACCGTACTGCTCGGCGAACGCCGCATGGGCGTTCCAGCAGAAGGGGCATTTGTTCAGGGTCGAGATATAGGTGAACACCATTTCCCGTACCGCGATCGGCACATCCGACACGCCGTTCATGGTGACGTCGATATAGGCCAACAGTTCCGGCACGCCCTTGTAAAAGGTCGGCCAGACATCTTTGATCAGGTGCGCGTTATCGGGCAGTGACGGCAAATGGCCCATACGATCCTCCCAAGGGTCACGGGGTGGGCGCGCGGATTCACGCCGCGCTTATTAAAGTGAGCATTATGACACAATTTCTAATTTCTAACAGTGCAATCGCAACCGGGTGGCACCCAGCCAGATCATTCTTCCGTGAGGGTTGACCGGAGCGAACCTCGAAGCCCCCGGGGCGGCTTGCTAGAACACTCCCGCCTCCAGTCCGGCGGCCAGGGCCATGCCGACCTCCCGGGTTCGGTCGGTGAAGCCCGGGTCCCATGCCCCCTTCAGCACCACGGGGTCCATGACCGGGCGCCAGCGCAGGCCGGTCATGATGGTCTTCAACGCCCGTTGGGTCCCGGTGCCGTCATGGCCGGCGCGGATATACACCGCCACCGGCAGGCCTTGGGTCTTCTCCAGGCACGGATAATAGCAGCGGTCGAAAAAATCCTTGGTGGCCCCGGCCATGTAGCCCAGGTTTTCCGTGGTACCCAGGATCAGGCCATCGGCCGCCAGCACGTCCTCGGGCCCGGTGTCGAATGGGGACATCAGCCGGACGCTGACCCCCGCGATCTCCGGGTCCTGGGCGCCCGCCAGGGCCGCGTTCGCCAGGGCGGCGGTGTTGTCCGACGGCGCGTGGGCCGTGATCAGCAAGGTCTTGGGCGTGGACATGCCCGTAAGCGGTACCGGCCCCGGTGCCGCCGGGTCAACGGGTGAGGACGGAATGCTTCGGGCCATGGTTATCGGCGCCTGCCTGCTGCTGGCCGGCTGTTCGGGCATCGACGGCGCCAGCATCGGCCGCAGCGTCGGCCAGAGCGTCTGTGCCCTGCTGGCCAATTGCACGCCCGGCTGCGCCGAGGGCCAGGTGTTCGACCCCGATTTCGACAAGTGCGTGCCCGACCGCCGCTGACCAGCGCGGGCATGGTGCTGCCAGTGCCACACCATGCCCGGCGCCGTGCCGGTTACTCCGCCCGGAAGCTGGCGCGCAGGCGGTCCCGGGCCGCGGTCAGCTCCTCGATGGTGATCGCACCGTCGCCATTCGCATCGACCTCGCCGAACCCGCCTGGGCCGCGGGACAGGAACTCCTCCTTGTCGATGGCGCCGTCGCCGTTGCTGTCGGCTTGGGCCAGGCGTTCGGCCCGGGCCTGGCGAAACCGCTCCCGCACCCGTTCGGGTGCGGGGTCGGTGGCGTCGATCACGCCATCATCATTGGCGTCCAGCCGGTCGAACATGGTGTCGCGGATGGCGGTCCATTCCGCGGCACTCACGCCGCCGTCGTTGTCGGCATCGGCGACGTCGAACAGCCGCTCCAGGCGCTCGCCGGGGCGGGCCTCGGCGCGGTCGATGGGGGTCGCGATGGTCAGCGCCAAGGCCGCCAGCGGTATTAGGATCTAAGCCTTCATGGGTGGGGTCCTTTCGGGTTCCGTTGGGGGGATCCAACACCCCCCTAACGGCCGGGCCAGGCCGGTCACGCGTGGGGGCCGTGTTTTTTTTTGCGGCAGCCGGCGCCGTTTTCTTGCCGCACCGCATCGCCTTGATGCAGGCTTGTCGGATTGTGGCGGGAGTGGATGATGACGGGCTTGACACGGACCCATGGGCGCCTGGGGCGCGGTTTGGCGGCGGGCGTGCTGGTGGCGCTGGTGGGTTTGGCGCCGGTGCCGCCGGCCAATGCCGCGGACGGCTTTCATACGGGGCCGGTGGCGCCGCCCGCCGGCGTGGCGCCGGTCACCGGCCAAAGCGGCGCGTTCCTGGCCGCCACCCATGCGGAACGGCGCGGTGACCTGGCCGCGGCCGCCTATTACTTCAGCCAGGCCCTAACCGCCGACCCGCACGACATGGATCTGGCCCGGCGGACCCTGAACGTCATGGTGCGCGCCGGGCATATCGACGCCGCCTTGGGCTTGGGCGATCAATTGCGTGCCCGCTCCGCCGGGGATCATCTGCTGTGGATCCTGACCGTGGCCCAGGCGGTGCGCGGCGGCGATCTCGACCGGGCCATGGCGCTCTTGGACGAGACCGAGTGGCGCGGCGTCGGCCGGTATCTGCAGCCGATCACCCGCGCCTGGCTGCAGGCGGCTTCGGATGACCTGCCCGGTGCGCTTGCGACCCTGGCGCCGTTCGAGGACGGTCCGGCCCTGGGGGCGGTGGTCCAGCAGCACAAGGCCCATATCCTGGCCCGGGCCGGCGACGCCGAGGGGGCCGAGGCCGCCTTCGCCAAGGCCGGTGACCGGGCGCAAGGCCTGCGCCTGGTGTGGTCGATGGCCGTCCACCAGGCCCGGTCCGGGGATGTCGAGGGCGCCTTGGTCCGGCTGGCCGACTTCCAGGAGCGTTTCCGGTCACCCCTGCTGCTGCTGCCGTTGGCCGAAGCGGTGCGCGACGGCCGCGCGATCGAAGCCCCGGTGGCCACCGCGGCCCACGGCTTCGCCGAGGCGCTGTACCAGATCGCCGACGCGTTGCGCCACGAGGACGCGCATGAAATCGCCAATTTCTATGCCCGGGTCGCCCTGTATTTGCGCCCCGGCTTCGATCTGGCCCATATGCTGATCGGCGACATCCAATCGGATTTGGAACTGTATGCCCAGGCGCGGGATTCCTACGGCGCCGTCGCCGCCCCGTCGCCCATGGTGTGGCTGGCCCAACTGGACCGGGCGCGGATGCTGCGGCTGATCGATCAACCGGACCGCGCCATCGCGGAGTTGGAGCGCATGGCCGCCCAACTGCCCACCCAGTCCGAACCGGTGGAGGCGATCGCCGACATCCAGCGGTTCGAAGGCCGGTTCGAGGAGGCGGTGGTCACCTACGCCCGCGCGGCCGCGTTGCTGGCCGATGGCGGCGATGGCGACTGGTCGTTCCTGTTCCGGCGCGGCATCGCCCTGGAGCGGTCCAAGCGGTGGGAGGAGGCCGAACAGGACCTGCTGCGGGCGTTGGAACTGCGGCCCGACCACGCCCAGATCCTGAACTATCTGGGCTATTCCTGGATCGACCGCGGCGAAAACCTGGACGAGGGAGAGGCCATGGTGCGGGAGGCGGTGGCCCTGCGCCCCAATGACGGCCACATCGTCGACAGCCTGGGCTGGGCCTTGTACCGCACCGGCCGCATCGACGAGGCTGTGGCGACCCTGGAGCGGGCGGTGCGCCTGGAGCCGATCGATCCCGTGATCAACGACCATCTGGGCGATGCCTATTGGGTTGCCGGGCGGGAAAACGAAGCCCGGTTTCAATGGCTGCGGGCCCTGCGGGAGGCGGATGAGCCGGACCTGATCGCCCGCATCGAGGAGAAGCTGGCCAGCGGCCTGACCGAGACCGGCATCCTGCGCGACATCGTGACCTCCAATTAGTGCGGGCCGGTGCGCCTGAATCTCCCCGTCCGCGGGCTTCGGCACGGCGCCACCCCGGTCACCGAGCCGGCTCCGGCGAAAATCACCCTGTTCCTGCATGTCACCGGGCGGCGGGCCGATGGGTATCACCTGCTGTCCAGCAATGTGGTGTTCACCGATATCGGTGATCGTCTGGCCTTGGCACCCGCGCCCGATGGCGGGCTGTCCCTGGCCCTGGACGGGCCGTTCGGCCCCGCTTTGGCCGCCGAGCCGGACAATCTGGTGCTGCGGGCGGCCCGGCTGCTGGCCGACCGGTTGGGCGTGGTACCCGAGGCCCGGATGACCCTGACCAAGGTCTTGCCGGTGGCATCGGGCATCGGCGGCGGCTCGGCGGACGCGGCCGCCGCCTTGCGCGGCTTGAACCGGCTGTGGGGCGGTGGCTTGCCCGCGGCGACCCTGGCGGAGATGGCCCAGGCCCTGGGTGCGGATGTGAAGGTCTGCCTGTATTCCGAAAGCGCGCATATGGCCGGCGTGGGTGAGGTGCTCAACCGCGGGCCGGCCGTCGCCGGCATCGGTGTGCTGTTGGCCAATCCGGGCGCGCATGTGCCGACACCGACGGTGTTCAAGGCCAGGACCGGGCCGTTCTCCCAACCGGATCCGCTGCCGGTCGCGCCGGCCTTGGACGGGGGCGGGCTGGCGGCCGCCCTGGCCACTCGCCGCAACGATCTGCAAGCGCCGGCCATGTCCCTGCATCCGGTGATCGGCGATCTGGTGTCGGCGGTGGCGGGCCTTCCGGGCTGCCGCCATGCGGGCATGAGCGGCAGCGGGGCCACCTGTTTCGGCCTGTTCGATGACCGGGGCCGGGCGGATGCGGCCCGGCAGGCGTTGTCTGCGGCATGGCCAGCACCCGGCCTGTGGTGCCAGGCCGGGGTGCTGTTATAAACGTGAACAGAAGTTAGGTCCCAGCCTGTGTATTCAACACATGTTTTCAGAAATTTGAAAGCATTCGTTCGGTCTGGCGGATCTGAATTCAGTGCGGGTGTGTTGACGACTACAGTAACGGCGGTCGGGCGTGACTACTGTCCGCGCACCGATCACCCGGACCGGCGGCGGACCACGCCCCGGCCGGGCGGTCATCGAACCCCATGACCCAACACGTTTAGGAGTAGGTCCCCCCATGGATACCACGTTCAACGCGGGCGCCCGTCCGGCCGCGGTCTTCCCCAGCATGACCGTGTCGACGCTGCTGACCCTGATCCTGGCCGGCTGCGCCGCCACCATCGCCTTTGACTTCTATGGCCAATCGATCAGCCCGCTGCTGGGCTTCGCCACCTTGGCGCCCATCGGGCTGGCTCAAGGGGTCTTGAACACCCTGTTCGACGCTGGGTCGCGGCCGGCGGCGTACCTGCTGCACTTCCTGGCTGGGCTGATCTTCTACCCCGCCGGCTGGCTGCTGGTGGTCGAACCCCTGCGCCGGGCGTTCCTGCCGAAAGTGCACTGGGCGCCGGTCGCGGTGGTGTACGGCATTCTGTTGTGGGTGTTCGCCCTGTACATCCTGGCGCATCTGGTGGTCGGCATGGCGCCGTTCCTGGGTTTCAGCGGCATCACTTGGGTGGCGTTTGTGGGTCACATCCTGTTCGCCGTCGTCGCGGCGGCAGTCGTCGATTGGCGGGACCGGGGCACGGCGTAACGCCGAGGGCCGGAGGGCGCCCCCCGGCCCGACGGTCTTCGCCCCCGAATTGGTCGCCTC
>CAYNRD010000177.1:0-5479 GCA_964399515.1 uncultured Mycobacteriaceae bacterium
CACCACCGCCATGCCGACCGAGATCTGGAACAGGGCCAAGCGCAGCAGCCGCCCCAAGGGCAGGTCGGCGGTGGCGGCGTCGGCGAAGGGCAGGTAGCGCGGGCCGATATGGCCCCACATCCGCTTGGCGATGCTGGGTTTCTTGGTCTTGGCGGTCATGGCGCGATCAACTCCAACGCCTGGGAGATGTAGAAGCCGCGGGAAATCCGGTGGCTGCGGCCCTGGCGCCAATGGCTCAGGCCCGGGGCCTGGGCCATGCGCTTGCGCAAGGACGCGGGCGAGACCGGCTCGATCGCCGGCGCCCGGTCACCGCGCGGGAAGATCCGGCCGACCATGTGCATGGCGGTCAGGGCCGGGGTGCGCGGTGCGACCGTGAACAGGATCTGGCGCCGGGTGCGGGCGGCCAGGCCGGCCAGGGCCGCGAGCTTGTCCGGGGTCTGGTAGTGGATCAGGGAATCCATGGCCACCACGTGGTCGAACTGGCCCAGGCCCGGGTCCAGGAAGTCGCCGGCGATGAACTGGATCCGCCCGGCCGGGATGTCGTCCGGCAGGCGTTCCCGGGCCAGGTTCAAGAGGGTGTGGGCCAGGTCGACCGCCACCACATCGGCCCCGCGCCGGGCGGCTTCGATGGCGAGCAGGCCGGTGCCGCAGCCGGCGTCCAACAGGCGCCGGCCGGTCATGTCCTCTGGCAGCCAGCCCATCAGGGTGGCGCGCATGCCGTCCCGGCCCTGGCGCACGGTCTCCCGGATGCGGCTGACCGGCGCGTCGGAGGTCAGGCGCGACCAGGCCTCGGCGGCGGTGCGGTCGAAATAGTCGGCCAGCTGGCCGCGGCGGCTGAGATAGGTGGTGCTGGGCATCAGTCGAACCCCAGGAAGTCGAACAGGTCCCGGTCCCGCATGGGGCTGGGGGCGAGGGGGGGCGTGCCCGCCCATAGGGTCTCGGCCAGTTGCAGGTATTCCGCCTGCACCGCCTCCAGCTCCGGCGAGCCGTCCATCTCAAACAGGGTCGCCTTTTTCAGCCGGCTCTTGCGGATCACGTCCAGGTCCTGGAAATGGGCCAGGCGCTGCAGGCCGATGGCGGCGTTGAAGCGGTCGATCTCATCGGTGGCGCGGCTGCGGTTGGCGATCACCCCGCCCAGGCGCACCCGGTAGTTCTTCGCCTTGGCCTCGATGGCGGCCACGATCCGGTTCATGGCGAAGATGCTGTCGAAGTCATTGGCGGTGACGATCAGCGCCCGTTCGGCATGCAGCAACGGGGCCGCGAAGCCGCCGCAGACCACATCGCCCAGCACGTCGAAGATCACCACGTCGGTCTCATCCAACAAATGGTGTTCCTTCAACAGCTTGACGGTCTGGCCGACCACATAGCCGCCGCAGCCCGTACCCGCCGGCGGCCCGCCGGCCTCCACGCACATCACGCCGTTGTAGCCTTCGTAGACGAAGTCCTCGCTGCGCAACTCCTCGGAATGGAAGTCCACGTCGCGCAGCACGTCGATCACCGTCGGCACCAGGCATTTGGTGAGCGTGAAGGTGCTGTCATGTTTGGGGTCGCAGCCGATCTGCAGGACCCGCTTGCCCAGTTTGGAAAACGCCACCGACAGATTGCTGGAGGTGGTGCTCTTGCCAATGCCGCCCTTGCCATAGACGGCGAAGACCCGGGCACCGTCCATGCGGGCATATTCCTGGGCGTGATCCTGGACCGAGCCCGCACCGTCGCCGATCCGGTCGGCGCGGTCGCGGGGCAGGGTGTTGAGACGGGCAGGGGTGCGGGCGTAGGTCATGCGGCCTCCACGTGTGGGGTGTTTGTGCTTGGGCTGGCGGGGCCGATGCCTTCCAGCCGGTCTTCCAGATCATCGCCGGCGTCGCGCAGGGCCTGCAGGGTCGCCGCGTCCGGCTGCCAGTATTGGCGGTCAGACGCTTCCAGCAGGCGACCGACCAGCTTGGCGGACGCGGTCGGGTTCAGCGCGGCCAGGCGTTCGCGCATCTCCGCGTCCAGCAGGTAGGTCTCCGACACCCGCTGGTAGACCCACGGATCGACGGTGCCGGTGGTCGCCGACCAGCCCAAGACATTGGTCACGTGGGCCTCGATCTGGCGCACGCCCTCATAGCCGTGGGTCAGCATGCCCTCGACCCATTTCGGGTTCAGCATGCGGGTGCGGGTCTCCAGCGCCACCTGCTCGGACAGGGTGCGGACCTTGCCGTCGCCCTTAGTCTGGTCGCCGATATAGACCGGCACGGCGTCGCCCCTGGCCCGGCGCACCGAGCGGCTGATGCCGCCCAGGGTGTCGAAGTAGTGGTCGATGGTGGTGACACCCAGTTCGGCGCTTTCGATGTTTTGGTAGGTGACCTGGACATCGGCCAAGGCCCGCTTCAGCAGGTCGGGCTGGCCCGTGGGCTTGCCGTCCCGGCCATAGGCGAAGCATTTCCGGCTGGTGAACGCCTCGGCCAGATCGTCCTCATCCTCAAAGGAGGAGGAGGCGACCATGAAGTTGACGTTCGAGCCATAGGCGCCGTCGGCGTTGGAGAACACGCGCAGGGCGGCGGTCTCGAAGTCGCAGCCGGTCTCGGCCTGGTAGGCCAGGGCGTGGGTGCGCACCGGGTTCTGGGCGGCGGGCTCGTCCTCGGCGCTGGCGGCCAGCCAGGCGGCTTCGGCCAGCAGCTTGGTCTGCAGGGGCAACAGGTCCCGGAAAATGCCGCTCAGGGTCATGATCACATCGACCCGGGGCCGGCCCAGCTGGTCCAGCGGGATCAGCTCCGCCCCGCACAGCCGGCCGAAGCTGTCAAAGCGCGGCTTCGCCCCCAGCAGGGCCAGGGCCTGGCCGATCGGCCCGCCCTCGGTCTTCAGGTTGTCGGTCCCCCACAGCACCAGGGCCACGGATGAGGGCAGGGCGCCCGTGTCCTCGATATGCCGGTCCAGCAACAGGTCGGCCAATCGCCGGCCCTCTTGCAGGGCGAAGGCGCTGGGCATCCGGAACGGGTCGAAGCCGTGCAGGTTGCGCCCGGTGGGCATAATCTCCGGGTTGCGCAGCAGGTCGCCGCCCGCCACCGGCGGGATGTAGCGGCCGTCCAAGGCCCGCATCAGCCCCTGCAGCTCGCCGTCGCCGGTCAGGCCGCGGGCGATCTCCACCAGGGCCGCGATGCCGTCCCGGGCGCGGGTGTCGGGCCGGCTTGGCGCCGCCCGGCAGGCGGTGTCGGCGTCGGCGCCAAGGGCGATCGCCTGCAGCACCGCCCGGTCGCAGACCAGGTCCAGATTGGCCTCGGCGATCTCCGCCAGGGTGTCGATGCGGGCCTCCAGGGGCGGCGGGGTGCCAATGACGTGCAGGCCGTTGGGGATCAAGGCGTATTCCACCTCCAGCAGATCCCGGCCCAGCTTCTCGACCCGGTCCACGTCGGCCGCGGTCCAGTTGGGGTAGGCCGAACACAGATCCAATTCCAACCCTTGGGTCTGGATCAGTTCGGCCAGCCGGCCCCGTTCGGCGGCCGCGTCCGGCGGTGTCGCCCGCCAGCGGTCGATCGAGGCCTTCAGATCGGCCAGGCCCTTGTACAGGCCCGCCTTGGCCAGCGGCGGGGTCAGGTGGCTGATCAGGGTGGCGCCCGACCGCCGCTTGGCGATGGTGCCTTCGGACGGGTTGTTGGCGGCGTACAGATACAGGTTCGGCGCGTCGCCAATCAGCCGGTCCGGCCAGCAGGCATCGGACAGGCCGGCCTGCTTGCCGGGCATGAATTCCAAGGCACCGTGGGTCCCGAAATGCAGGATCGCGTCGGCGTCGAAATCCTCACGCAGGTAGCGGTAGAAGGCGCTGAACGCATGGGTGGGGGCGAAGCCGTGCTCGAACAGCAGGCGCATCGGGTCGCCCTCGTAGCCGAAGCTGGGCTGCACCGTGACCGCCACCTTGCCGAAGCGCCGGCCCAAGACCAGTATGCCGGTGCCGTCGCTCAGTTGGGTGCCGGGGGCGGGACCCCATTGCCGCTCGATCTCCGCCAGGTGGGGCTCGCGCCGGACATGGTCCTCGGTCGGGATCCGGGCCATGACATTGGCCTCGGTGCCGTATTGGTCCCCGTTGCCGACCAGGATCGCCTGGCGCAGGGCATCCACATCGGCCGGCAGGTCGCCGGTGTCATAGCCGTGCGCCTTCAGCCGGCGCAGGACCCCGAACAGGCTTTCCCAGACCCCCAGGAACGCGGCCGTGCCGACCGCCCCCGCATTGGGGGGAAAGCCGAACAGCGTGATCGCCACCCGGCGGTCGGTGATCGGCTTGCGCCGGGCCGCGACCCGCTTGGCGACCCGGGCGGCCAGCATCGCCGCCCGCTCGGTGTCGCAATCCATGGGCGTGGTCTCGGCGTCCACCGGCCCCTTGGCCGTGCGCCGGCCGCCATAGACCATCGGCACGGTGGCCCCGTCCAGTTCCGGGATCGCCACCATGAGGGTCTGCTCGACCGGGGTCAGCCCGCGCGGGTCGGCCCGCCATTGGGCCAGGCTTTGGAATTCCAGCGCGTGGGCGGCGAAATAGGGCACGTCCAGCCGGCGCAGCACCGCTTCGGCCGCGTCGGCGTCGTTATAGGCGGGGCCGCCAACCAGGGAGAAGCCGGTCAGCGACACCAGCGCGTCGATGCGGGGGCCGCCATCCGCCAGGAAGTACCGGTCGATCGCCGGCCGCGCGTCCAGGCCGCTGGCGAAGGCCGGGATCACGCGCAGGCCCCGGGCTTCCAGGGCGCGGATGGCGCCGTCGTAATGGCCGGTGTCGCCGGACAGCAGGTAGGACCGCATGACCAGCACACCCACCGTCGGCCGGTGCTTGGCGTCTGGCCCGCAGCCGGGCAGGGCGGCCAGATCCTCGGTCAGGGGGTCCGCCAGGTCCGGGTGGTACAAGCCCACCTCCGGATAGGATTTCGGCTCGGCGACCGGGGCCGGGGCCGACGCGGCGCCCGCCGCGTAGCGGCCGGCCAGGAACCGGGCCAAATTGGCGATGTTCTCATCCGATCCCGACAGCCAGTATTGCAGGGTCAGGAAATAGGCCCGCACATCCTGGGCGGTGCCCGGGATGAAGCGCAGGATCTTCGGAAGCCGGCGCAGCATCGACATCTGTTGGCCGGCGGCACCGTGCTTGGACTTGCCCTTGGCCGAGCCGCGCAGGCGCTTCAACAATCCCATGACCCCCGATTGGGGGGCGGACATGTCGAACTTGCCCAAGCGGGTCAGCTTGATCACCTCGCCCGCGGAGATAAAGCCGACCATGGCGCGGCAATGGTCGCGCCGGGCGACCAGATCATCCCGGATCGCCTGGATCTGGTCGTCCATGAACAGCATGCAGGCCAGGATGATGTCCCCGGACGCGATATCCGCCCGGCAGCGGGCCAGGCTGTCCGGATCATCGGACCAGGTGGAGGCGGCGTGGAAGCTGAGCTCCAGATGGGGGTCGGTCTTGGCGAGATGAGCCCGGGCCCAGCCGACGGCGGCGCCCAGGTGGGGGTCCAGCGGG
>CAYNRD010000178.1:0-5476 GCA_964399515.1 uncultured Mycobacteriaceae bacterium
GGCTAGGCCCTTGGCCGCCAGGCTGCCGACCATCACCCCGCCGATCAGCCCCGGCCCGCCGGTGGCCGCCACCGCGTCCAGGTCCGCTGGCGCCAGCCCGGCCTCCGCCAGGGCCCGGGCCAGGATCGGGCCCAGATGGCTGACATGGGCGCGGGCGGCGATTTCGGGCACCACCCCGCCGAAGGCGCTGTGTTCGGCCAGTTGGGACCGGACCACATTGGCCAGGATCCGCCGGTCCGATGTGACCACGGCCACGGCCGTCTCATCGCAGGAGGTCTCGATGCCCAGAACGGTGCGGGGCGGCTGGCAAGGGGCGGACATGGCCCCGGTTTCACTGGCAAATCTGTTCCGTGTCAATTGACCGGGCGCGAAGTGCCGCCGTAGTTGGAACCGGTATCGGGAGGACCAAGAAACCATGACGGCAGCACAAGACCCGCCCCGGCTGCGGATCGGCACCCGCGCCAGCCCCCTGGCGCTGGCCCAGGCCCATGAAACCCGCGACCGGCTAAGGACGGCCTGGCCGGACCTGGCTGGCGACGGCGCGATCGAGATCGTCAAGATCAAGACCACCGGCGACCACATCTTGAGCCGGCCCCTGTCCGAGATCGGCGGCAAGGGGCTGTTCACCAAGGAAATCGAGCAAGCCCTGATCGACCAACGCATCGATCTGGCGGTGCATTCCATGAAGGATGTGCCGACCGTGCTGCCCGAGGGGCTGGACGTGATCTGCTATTTGCCCCGGGAAGACCCGCGCGACGCCCTGTTCAGCCCCAAGGCGTCTGGTCTGGACGACCTGCCGAAGGGGGCGGTGATCGGCACCTGCAGCCTGCGGCGCAAGGCGCAATTGCTGGCGATCCGGCCCGATTTGGTGATCCGGGACCTGCGTGGCAGCGTCGATACCCGGCTGGCCAAGCTGGATCAGGGGGAGTTCGACGCGACGCTGCTGGCCATGGCTGGGATCAATCGCCTTGGCAAAACCGACCGGGTGACGGCACCCTGCCCGATCGACGCCATGCTGCCCGCCGTGGCCCAGGGGGCGATCGGCATTGAGATCCGGGTGGATGACGAGGCCACCCGGGACCGGCTGGCGCCGCTGAATTGCCGGGAAACCGAAATTCGGGTTGCGGCTGAACGGGCGTTGCTCCGTGTCCTGGACGGATCCTGCCGGACGCCGATCGCGGCCTTGGCCACTCTGGCCCAGGAGCCGAACGGCAGCCAGACCGTGCACCTGACCGGCGTGTTCGCCGACCCGGACGGCCGCTGGTGCCACCGGCGGGACGGCCGGGCGGCGGCGACCGACGCGGTCGGTTTGGGGGAAGATTTGGGCTACCAACTCAAGGGTTTGGAGCCGGTGGCCGCCGCGTGAGGCGGGCGCGCCCATGGCCCGGCTGCTGATCACCCGGCCCCAGGCCGACGCCGAACGCACCCGGGATGCGCTGGAAACGCGCGGGCATGAGGGGGTGATCGCGCCGGTGTTGCGGATTGTCCCAGCACCCCTGGACACCCGCGCCCTGGGCCGGGATCGGAATGCCGCCCAGGCCGTGCTGGCGACCAGCGCCAACGCCGTGCCCGCGCTGGCCGCAGCCCCCGGCCGGCGCGAAACACCCGTGTACGCCGTCGGCCCGCATACGGCCGCCGCCGCCCGCGCCGCCGGCTTCGCGGCGGTCATCGATGCCCATGGCACGGCCGAGGATTTGGCCGTCCGGGTGATCACGGACCTGGCGCCCGCGGCGGGGCCGGTTTTGCACCTGCGCGGTGCGGAGACCAAGCCCGGCCTGGCGGCCCGGCTGGCCCAGGCCGGCTTCACGGTCGCCGACCACGTCGCCTACCGGGCGGAGGCGCTGGAGACCCTGCCGGCGGACGGCGCCCAGGCGCTGGCGGCACGTACCGTACATGCGGTCCTGTTTTTCTCTCCCCGGACCGCCCAAGTGTTTGGTACGCTCACCCACCGGGCCGGCTTGACCGGGGATCTGGCCGCCGCCGCGGCGCTGTGCATCAGCCCGGAGACCGCGGCCCGCCTGGACCGCCCCGCCTGGGGCACCGTGATCTGTGCCGACGCCCCCAATTTGGATGCGATGCTCGACCGGGTTGGGATGGCCCTGCCGGGTGGGTCGCATCGGTCAGGGACCACAACCGGAGAATAAGAATGGCTGTGTCCGATCCCAACCCCTCGGCCCCGGGTGCCGCCGCCGAAGCCACCGATCGGGTAATCCAGGTGTTCGGCGGCATTCGCCCCATGGCCGCCAAGCTGGGCGCGCCGTTCACCACGGTTCAGGGCTGGAAGAAGCGCGGCCAAATCCCCGAAGGCCGCATGGAAGAAATCGCTGCCGCCGCCCAGGCCAACGGCATCACCCTGGTGCCCGGCGATCTGGAGGCCGCCACCAAGCCGGCCCCCAAGGAGCCGGAGGCTGCTGTGAAAGATTTACAGCCGGAGGCGACGCTGAAAAAGCCGGAGGCGTCGGCAAAAGATCCAGAGCCGGAGGCGTCCGCGAAAGATCCTGAGCCGGACGGGGCCACGCGGCCCGAGGCCGCGGCCAAGGTCGCCGGTGAGCCGAGCATGGCCGGACCCGCCCAGGCCGACTCGGCGGCGCTCAATCTCGGCCCGGCGGAAAAACCGTCCAGCCCGGCGCCGCGCGGTCCGTCAGCAGGCAGCGCGTCGCCCGGCACCGGCTCGGCCAAACCGGCCCAGGCCGCCGACCCCATGCCGGCCAAAGGGAACGGGGATGGACCGGATCGACCCCGGCCGGCGCCGCCGCCGGCGGCGCGTGAGACGGTGCGGGTGGAAAAACGCGGCGGGCTGGTGGCCTGGGTGGCCTTGGTGGTGGCCGCCGCCGGGCTGGCCGCGGTCTTGGCGCCGCAGTCCCTGCCCGAAGACTTCCGCGCCCAGATCGGCCTGGTCGCCCCCCAGGATCTGGCCGGGCGGCTGGACGCGGTGTCGGGAGAGATCGCCCGGTTGGAGGCGCTGGAGCGCCAAGTGGACGGTTTGTCCGATCAGGCGGCCCGCGCCGATGCCTTGGCCGACCTGTCCGGCACGGTCTCGGACCAAAGCGGGCGCTTGACCACCCTGTCAGACACCGCGGCGACCCTGTCGGACACCGTGGCCAGCCTGCAAACCCGGATCGACGCGGTGGAGGACCGCCCGGTGGCCACCACCCTGCCGACCGAGCCGGGTTCGGACGCGCCGGCGTTCGATCCGCGGCCGATGCTGGATCGGCTGGACGGGGTCGAAGGCGATGTGGCCGACCTGCGCGGCACCCTGTCGGGCGTCGAAACCCAGCTTGGGCGCCTGGCCAGCCGTGACGCGGATTTGGAGGGGCGGCTGAGTGAGTTGGCCACCGGCCAGACCGGCCTGGACGCCCAGATCCGGGGGCTGAACGCGGCCCTGGTCGCCCAGTTGGAGGCGCTGCGCGCCGATCTGGGAACCGTGCGGGCCGATCTAGGCGCGGTGTCCGACCGGCTGGCCGCGGTGGAGCAGGCCGACCGGCTGGACGCGGCGGCGCTGGAGTAGATCTCAAGCCAGGGCGGGCGCATCCAGGATCTGGAAGCGGGCCTGGCCAGCCTTGAGGAGGGCCTGGGAGCCGCGACCGAGGTCCTGCGCCAGGACATCGCCGCCGTGGAGGATGTGGCCCGCACCCGCATCGACCTGTCCGAACATGCTGGCTCGGCCATGTTGGCGGTGGGCCAGATCGCGCTGGCCATCGACCAGGGGCTGCCGTTCCAGCGGCCGCTGCAAAGCTTGTCGGCCTTGTCCGAGGATGGCGGCGGCGATGACGCGGCGGTGCTGGCCGCGGCGGCCGAGACCGGGGTGGTCAGCCTGGACAGCTTGCAGCGGCGATTTCCGGCCATGGCTCGGGCGGTTCGGGACGCGGCGGTGACCGAGGGCACGGATAATTGGTTGGCCGACGCGCTGGACCGGGTCCAGGCCCTGGTGACGGTCCGGACCATCCCGGGCGAGGTCGCCGGTGACAGCGCCGACGCCGTGCTGGCCCGGGCGGAAAATCGCCTGGCGAACGGCAACCTGGCCGGCGCGGTCGATGCGCTGGGCGCTTTGGCGGGCGGGCCGGCCGACGCCGCCGGACCGTGGATCCGGGACGCGCAAGCCCGGCTGGATGCGCTGGCGGCACTGGACGCCCTGGCCGATGCCGCCCTGGCCCGCGCCGCGGCCCGCTGATCCCCCCGCAATCTGAGGAGACACCCACCCATGCTGCCCATCCTGCGTTGGATCGTGATCGTGGCCCTGGGCGTGGTCGCCGCCCTGTGGCTGGTCACCAATCCCGGTTTGGTGACGGTGCAGTTCGCCGGCCTGGTCTTGGAAACCTCCCTGGCGGTCGCCGTGGTGGCCCAGTTGGTGGTCATCGCCATCGTCGTGCTGGCGGTGCGCTGGTGGCGGGACGGGCTGAAGGCGTTGTGGATCTTCGGCCGCTGGCGGCTGGACCGGCGCCGGGAAAAGGGCATCAGCGCGCTGACCCGCGGCTTGGCGGCGGTGGCCTCGGGCGACGCCAAGGAGGCGGCGCGGCTGGCCAAGCTGGCCGAACAGAAGCTGGACGACCGGCGCCTGACCCTGTTCCTGGCCGCCCAGGCCGCCCAGCTGAATGGTGACGACGCCAAGGCGCGCCGCTGTTACGAAGCGATGCTGGACATTGACGAAAGCGCCGTGCTGGGCCTGCGCGGGCTGGTCAACCAGGCGGTCGGCCGTCAGGACAGCCATGAGGTGCTGCGCCTGAGCCGCCAGGTGCTGCAAAAGGCGCCGGAGACGAAATGGGCGCTGATCGCCACCTTCCGGGAGGAGATGCGCCAGCGGCAGTTCGACCGCGCCCAGGAAACCCTGGCCAAGGCGGCCCGGGCCGGCGCCATTCCCGAAGCGGAGGCCAAGCGCATGGCGGCCTCGGTGATGATCGAACGCTCCCGGCTGGCCGAGGCGCGGGAGGATCTGGCCACCTGCCTGAAGCTGGCCCAGCGGGCGGTGAAATATGCCCCGGATTTCCACCCGGCCCGGCTGCGGGAGGCGATCAGCCTGAAGCGCCAGGGCAAGACCGACAAGGCGGCCCGGGTGATCGAGCGGGCCTGGCCCAGCCTGGCCTGTGACGAGTTCCTGACCGTCTATGAAAATCTGGGGCCGGAGGACGAGACCCCGACCGAACGGGCCAAGCGGCTGGAGCAACTGGTGGCCGCCGACCCGGGTCAGGTTTGGGGGCATCTGGGCTTGGGCCGGGCGCAATTGGAGGCCGGCCGGTATGACCAGGCGCGGCAAAGCCTGATGCGGGCGGCAGGGGCCGGCACGGGGTCCGAGGGCTATCGCCTGCTGGCCAAGCTGGAGCGGGACCAGAACCAGGACGAGGACGCCGCCAAGGCCTGGCTGGCCAAGATCGACCCCAGCGCCGCGGAGCCGACCGGCTGGGTCTGCCAGGCCTGCGGCACCGAGCACGCCACCTGGAACGCCATCTGCTCGGCCTGTGAGGAATTCAACACCCTGGCC
>CAYNRD010000179.1:0-5471 GCA_964399515.1 uncultured Mycobacteriaceae bacterium
CCGGGGATGGGGCGAAGGCTCAGCTTGGGGGGCGATTGCCACCACGCTTAACCGAGTGCCCCCCCGATGAACGCCACCCTGCCCGCCCCCACGCCCGCGCCTGGTGTTGATACCGATTGGGCGTCGGTGTGGGCGTTGACGGTGGGGATTACGGCGTTCGCGATCGCGCAGGGGCTGACCTATCCGTTGTTCTCCCTGCTGTTGGCGGCGCGGGGGGTGTCGGATGGGGTGATCGGGGTCCATGCCGGGGCGTTCATGCTGGGGCTGGGCATGTCGATCTTGGCCCTGCCGGCCCTGTCCCGGGCGTTGGCGCCGGGGGCGGTGATGGTGTTGGGGCTGGCCGCGGCCTCGGTGATGCTGGTCGGGTTCATGGTGACGGACAGCCTGTGGCTGTGGCTGATCTTGCGCTTCGGGCTCGGGTTTTCGGTCAGCATCATCTATGTGCTGTCCGAAGCCTGGCTGAACACGGCGGCGGCCGATCGGGTGCGCGGCCGGGTGGCCGGGTTGTTCGGCGCCAGCATGTCGGGCGGCTTCGCGCTGGGGCCCTTGGGCATCCCGCTGTTCGGCATCGAGGATGGCTTGGCCTTCGCGGTCTGTGCGGTGATCATCGCCTCGGTCGCGATCCTGTTCGGGCTGATCCTGCGCCGCACCCGGGTGCGGCCGGCGCCCGCGCGCCTGGCCGATTTGCCCGGCTTCGTGATGGCGGCACCCTTCCTGCTGGTGCTGGTGTTGGTCTTCGCGCTGATCGACGCCACCTCGCTGGCCATGGCACCGGTGGCGCTGATCGCCCGCGGCCTGGACCAGACCGGGGCCGCCCTGGTGATCTCCGTGCTCAGCATCGGCATGATCGTCGCCCAGCCGGGCGTGGGCTGGCTGCTGGACCATTATGACCGATGGCGGGTGGCGGCGGGCTGCATGGGAACGGCCTCGGCCGCGTTTATGGGCCTAACCCTGCTCGACGCCGCCGACCCGGTGTTCTGGGGCCTGGCCGGGCTCGCCGGCGGGGCGTTTTTCGGCATCTACACGTCGGCCCTGGCGCTGTTGGGCCAGGAGCACCGCGGCACCCTGCTGCTGGCCGGCAGCTCCGCCTTCACCCTGGCCTACGCGCTGGGTGGGGTGATCGGCCCGGCCAGCACCGGCGCCGTGATGGCCCTGGACGTCAACGCCGCCTTCTGGCTGCCGGCCCTGGTCGCGGGCCTGGGTGCCCTAGCCGTGCTGCTGGCCAAGCGCTAAGGGGCTTCGGCCATCTGGTCGCGGGCGAGATCCCGCATCCAGTCATGGGCCGCGACCAGCCATGGCGCCTCGATCTTGTGCCCCTCCGGATGGGTGCACAAGTGCAACTCCCGGCCAGAGCCGCAGGCGTTCCAGACCCGGCATTCCAGCCCGAACTGGCTGACCCGGTCCGGCGGACTCTCCCCGCACCCGTTCAGCCGGCGCAGGAACGCCATGCCGGCCAGGATGCTTTGCGGGCCCCAGCCGGTGCGGTTGTCGATCGGCACCACCCGGTCGGCCAGGCCGTGGATGTGGCGGAAATTGGCCGGCCCGCCCGGGCAGTCGGTCGGGTAGGGGCTCCAGAAGCCGCCGCCGACCGCCGTGTAGGCCGCGAACCGGTCCCCCCGGTAGCAGGCCAGGTTCCAAACCATCTTGGCGCCGAAGGAATAGCCGACCACGGCCGTGCGTCCGGCCTCGACCAGGTCAGCACTTTGCCCTAAGGCGGGGCCAAGACCGCCCAGCAGCACCCCCAGGGCCAGCACCGCCGCCCGGATCATGGCGCGCCGGCCGCCTGCCCGCCATCGGCCTGGCGATCGACCAGCCATTGATAGGCCTCACCGATCCATTCGGCCCGGATCGAATGGCCGCCCGGATGGGTGCAGAGGTGCAACTCATGGCCATTGGCCGCGGCCCGCCAGATCTCGCAGGCGAAGCTGGCGGTCTCGATCCGGGCATCGGCCGCCCCCTCGGTCCCGTTGATCCGGCGCAGCAGGGCGAAGCCGTCGGGGACGGGCATGGAGTTGTAGATGCCGACCGTGTCATAGGCGACCACGCCATCGGCCAGGCCGTGGATGTGGCGCAGGGTCACCGGCCCGGTCGGGCAGTCCCCGGGCGTGCTGTGCCAGAACCCGCCGGCGATCGGCAGATAGGCCTGGAACAGGTCACCGGCGAAGCAGGCGACGTTCCAGGCCATCGACCCGCCCCGGGAAAAGCCGGACGCCAGGGTCAGCCGGCCGTCGATCGGCCAGCGCGCGCGGATATCGGCCATCACCGCGTGGATGAAGGCGTGCTCGTCCCGCCCCCAATCCGCCCGCCCGGCCCCCATCTGGCGCCAGGTGCCGTTGCGGCCCTCGACCGGGACGAAGATCGCGCCCCGGCGGGTGACGCCGTCCACCAGGGGCCGGAACCCCATGGTCACCTCGGCGGAGTTCGCCCAGCCGTGGAAATGCACCACCAGCCCGACCGAGTCTTGGCCGTTCCAGCCCTCTGGCAATTCGGCCAGGTAATAGCCGCCCTCCACATGGCAGCGGCCGCCGGCGCCGCAGTCATCGGCATGGGCCGCCGGCACGCCGCCCACGACCAGGCCCACCAGCAGCATCAACACCGTTCCGATCATCGGCATCCTCATTCCGGGGCCCGGTCGGCCAGGCCGCCGCCCTGGGCCAGGCGCCGGTCCATCCAATCCAACCCGTCGGCCACCCATTGGGCCGGCACCACATGGCCGCCATCGTGCAGGCAGTATTCCACCTGGGCGCCGGACCGGCAGCGGTCCCAGATCCGGCAGTCCAGCTCGCCCAGGGTGATGACCAGCACCGGCTCCTCGGCGCACAGGTTGTGGGCCCGCCACAGGGCGATGCCCGCGGCGATGTCGCCCTGGCGGTGACCCGGGACCGGCTCCCGCCCGGTCAGCGGCACGATGCGGTCGGCTGTGCCGTGGATGTGGCGCATCTCCACCGGGCCGGCGGGGCAGTGTTCGGCCTGGGGCTGCCAAAAGCCGCCTGCGATCGGCGCATAGGCGGTGATGCCGAATGCGTCGGGCCGGAAACAGGCCAGGTGCCAGACCATCGAGCCGCCCTGGCTGAACCCGGCGGCCAGGACCCGGCCCCGGTCGATCGGCCAGCGGCGGGCGACATCGGCCAGCACGGCGCCGGTATAGGCGATGTCGTCCCGGAAGCTGGCGGCGGCGGTCGCCGGCGCGCCGGTGAACCGCCAGGTGGCGTCCAGGCCGTGCATGGCCACGAACACCGCGTCCCGCCCGGTGATCGCCCGGACCAGGCGCCGGCGTTGCATCACCTGGTCGGCGGACCCGCCCAGCCCGTGGAAGTACAGGACCACGCCCAAGGGGCTGGCGCCGTCCCAGTCGGCGGGCGCTTCCGCCAGGTAATGCCCGTCCGCGACCCAGCAGGGGCCGCCCTCGTCGCACGCCGCCTGGGGTGCCGAGACCGGGCCGACGCAGGCGATCAGGGCGGCGGCCGCTGCCAGGGCCTTCAGCCGGGTCAGCACGGCGCCGTCTCCGTCTCATTCCCGGCCGCCGTTGCCCCATGGGGCGGCACCGTGGCGATCACGTTGTCCGGCAGCACCGTACCCGGGCAGATGGCATCGGCGGTCAGGGCCAGCATCCAGTCCAGGCCTTGGCCCACATACTGGGCGGGTGCCGTGTGGCCACCGCCGTGCAGGCAGAACTGCAGGGGTGCCGACCCATCCTCCCAGATCTGGCAGCGCAGCCCGTCCCGCTCGGTGATCCGGGTCGGATCCTCGCCGGCGCCGTTGTGGCGGCGCAGATAGGCCATGCCTTCGGTCGCACTGCCCTGGTGGGCGGCACCGTCGAAAATCGACCGCCCCTCCAGCGGGAAGGTGCCGTCCTGGGTCCCGTGCACATGCCGCACCGGCACCGGGCCGGACGGGCAGCGGGTCGGGTGCGGCCGCCAGAAGTGCCCGGCCACCGGCGCGAAGGCCGCGAAGGACTCGGCATGCCAGCAGGCCAGCTCCCACACTACGGTGCCGCCGACCGAAAAGCCCGATGCCAGGATTCGGGATTGGTCCAGCGGCCAGCGCGCCGCCACATCCGCCAACACCGCGTCCACATAGGCCGCCTCATCCCGCTGGCCGGGCGTGCCCCAGCGGAACGAGCCGCGGAAATACCACACCCGCCGCTGCCGGCCCCGGATCAGGCTGGGCTTGGCCTCGCCCGCGATCAGCATCGCCCCCCGGGCGGTGATCGCCGCGACCAGGTCCTCCCGCCCCATGACCCCTTCGGCGCTGCCGCCGGCGCCGTGGAAATAGATCACCGCCGGCAAGGGCGTCGTCCCGTCCCAACCCCAGGGCAGGGCCACCATGTACCGGGACCCGCCGTCGAACGGGATCTGGCAATACCCGCCCGCACCGCACAGGGCGGTCGTTTCCTCCAGTGCCTGGGCCGGGGCCACGACCGCCACCAGCAGCAAGACGGCCAACAGGTCCTTGATCACGGTCATCTCCTTAAGGCCTCCGCCCACTGGTGGGAGCGGGCGATCCAGCCGCCCGGCAGGCTGTGCTGGCCTGGATGCAGGCACAGCTGCAGTTCGGTCCCGGTCGCCTCCGCCACCCAGCGCTGACACTGGAAGCCGCCATCGTCCCGGCGCGCCGGCTCCCCGCCAGTCACAAGGTTGTGGGCGCGCCAATAGGCGAAGCCCTCGAAGATGTCGCCCTGGGTGGCGATGCCGCCGGCGACCGACCGGCCCGCCAGCGGCACGACCCGGTCATTGGTGCCGTGGACATGCAACAGATTGACCGGCCCCGACGGGCATTCGGGCGGATGCGGCCGCCAGAACCCGCCCGCCACCGGCATGAACGCCTGGAACCGGTCCCCCATGAAACAGGCCAGGTGCCAGACCATGGACCCGCCCTGGCTGAAGCCGGCGGCGCGGATCCGGGTCGGGTCGATCGGGAAGCGGCGCGCCACGTCGTCCAGTACCGCGGCCACGAAAGCGGTCTCGTCCCGCAGGCCATCGGCGGGGGAGCCCTGATGGGCCCAGGTCCGGCGCTCCCCCTCCGGCTGGATGCCGTTGGGGGCGACCAGCAGCACGCCCGCGTCCGAATAGGCCTGGCGCACGGTGTCGTTGCGCAGGACATGGACGGATGACTGGGCAAAGCCGTGGAAATGCAGGGTCACCGGCAGCGGCGTTTCACCGTCCCAGCCGGCGGGCGGGGCCGCATGGTACTCCCCGCCCGGGACCGGACAGGGGGTGTCCAGCTGGCCGCACGCGGCGGCACCGGCGGCGGGCGCCAAGCCCAGCACCATCAGGCCGGCCAACAGAAATCGGCACTGGATCATGGGGGGATCCTTGTCGGATGATCGGGGCGGATGATTGCGGTCGGACCCGCCAACCCCATATCTGATGCCCGATCATGGTTAACAAAGCCCCACCAAGGTTATGGGAATGACCCCCGTTCACGTCATCGGCGGCGGCATGGCCGGCAGCGAGGCCGCCTGGCAACTG
>CAYNRD010000180.1:0-5432 GCA_964399515.1 uncultured Mycobacteriaceae bacterium
CGTGATCCCGCCCTGGCCGAGACCTTGGCCAAGCCGCCCCCAACCGGAACCATGACTGTGAACCTGCCCCGAACGGGGCGGGCGGGGCATGCGAGGTGATTCCGCGAACTATTGCTTCGCCATAGCGCTGCGATCAGGAGAGTTTTCTGAAACATTGCCCGCGCGTTTGAGATTGACACATCTACCTTTACGCATTACGTAATGCGTAATTTATCTTGTTGCAAACAGGTTGTGCGCCGACGCTATGATACAGTCCTTCACCTGTCGCGAGACCGAAGCGCTGTTCAAGCGTAAGCGTTCGCGACGATTCGGCGCCATTGAGCGGCAAGCGAGGCGTAAGTTGCTGATGCTTGACGCCGCCCGCGTCTTGGACGATTTGCGTCGCCCCCCTGGCAATCGTTTGGAGGCGCTGCGCGGAGACAGGGCTGGAGTTCATTCCATTCGGATCAACGACCAATGGCGGCTTTGCTTTGTCTGGACGCAAGAGGGGCCGCAAGAAGTGGAGATTGTGGACTATCACTAGCCCTTACGAGGGCATCGCGCACGATGGGCAAGCCTGTTTAGGCTGGAAGAGGCCCGCGGATCTGGGCAAGGAGGCCCGAACGCGACATGACGGCTAAGTATGATCCTATCCATCCTGGCGAGATTCTCGACAAGGAATTCCTTGAGCCCCTCGGCTTGAGCGCAGCGGAACTTGCCCGTGCGATTCGCGTGCCGACCAACCGGGTGACCCGTCTCATTCGCGGTCAGGCCGGAGTCACCCCAGACACTGCGCTGCGTCTGTCGCGCGCATTGCGCACCACGCCCGAATTCTGGCTCAATCTGCAATTGCGCTTCGACCTCGACGTGGCCAGCGACACGGGAAAGTCTTTAAACGATATCGCCCCTATCGTCGCCGCTTAAGATCAGTCTCGAAAAAATATTTTGCGCGCTTACAATGAGCGAAGGTATTAGAGATGATGCCGTTTATGATGACCGGCGCCGGAAGCCGCAACATGCGGGAGACCACAGCGTAGGAACGCCGGCAAACGGCGTTCGCGCTTTTGTTCCAGGCTGGCGGACAGTGAGGGATTCGAACCCTCGATGGGAGTTTCCCCCCATACTCCCTTAGCAGGGGAGCGCCTTCAGCCACTCGGCCAACTGTCCATGCTCCGGCCACGCCGTGATAAGGCGCGGGACCCTAACGGCTCAGCGCTTGCGGTCAACCCTAAAACAGGGGTCCCGCGGCCCTCAACCAAGGGCCTGTTCCAGATCGGCGATCAGGTCGTCGACCGCCTCCAGCCCGACCGAGATCCGCAGCAGGTCGGGGGGGGTGTCGCTGTCGGCCCCCTCGATGGTGGCGCGGTGTTCGATCAGGCTTTCGATATGGCCGATGGAGGTGGCGCGCAGGAACACCCGGCAGCGTTTAGCGACCTCCAACGCCGCCTCGGCCCCGCCCTTGACCCGGAGCGACAGCAGGCCGCCGAAGCCGCCGGTCATCTGGCGGGTCGCGACCTCATGGCCCGGATCACTGGCCAGGCCCGGATACAGGACCGCCGCCAGTCCGGGGTGCGGCTCCAGCCGGCGGGCGATCATCAGGGCCGACTGGCTGGAGTGGCGCACGCGCAGGAACAGGGTGCGCAGGCCGCGCGTCAACAGCCAGGCCTCGAAGCTGCCCAGGACGGCACCGGCCAGATAGCGGTTGCGGACGATCTCCTCCCAGAACCCGTCGGTGCGGGCGGTGGACAGGACCCCGGCCAGCACGTCCGAATGGCCGTTCAGCCATTTGGTGGCCGATTGCACCACCAGATCGGCCCCATGGGCGATGGGCTGGCACAGGACCGGTCTGGCGGCGGTGGTGTCCACCGCCAGCCGCGCGCCGATGCCGTGGGCCAGATCGGCGCAACCGCGAATGTCGGTCACGGCCCAGGTCGGGTTGGCGGGGGTTTCAATATAGACCAGCTTGGTCTGGCCGGGGCGCAGGGCGGCCGCCACCGCCCCCAGATCGGTGGTATCGACTAGGTCGATCTCCAGCCCCCAGGGCACCGCCCAATCCCGCAACCATTTCGGCGTGCCGAAATATTGGGTTTTCGAAACGACCGTGTGATCGCCAGGGCGCAGCGCCTGGAACAGGCCGGCGACCGCCGCCATGCCGGTGGCGAACACCCGCGCCTCCGCCGCCCCGTCCAGCGACGCCAGCAGATTCTCCAGCACGTCATAGGTCGGGTTCTCATCCCGGGCGTAACCACGCCCACCGATTTTCTCATACGCCGTATCGCGGGCGAAGGTGGCGGATGCGTGCAGGGGCGGGATGATGGCACCCGTCTGGGGGCAGCAATAGCCGTCCAGCCGGGCAAGCCGGGTTTCCAGGCTGAGCGCGAGGGTCTTGGGGTCGGGCGTGTCCATGGCCGCCACCGTTACCCCGCCCCCCGCCCCATGACCAGCCCCCCGGGCGGCCGCGGGCGCGGTTGGGCCTGGGCGGCGCCGATGTTAGACTTGCGCCCCAACGCGCAGGATGGTGACGCCATGACAGAATCCGAAGCCCGCAAGGTCGATGCCGAGATCGCCAAACTGATCGCCGAGTCCGCCCGGCTGAACGCGGAGACCAAGAAAATCGCCATCGAAAACGTGATCTATCCGTTCGCGATGGTCGTCGGCACCTTCGGCGGCATCGCCGCCCTGATCACCGCCATTTTCGGCGCCATCCGGCTGCTGTCCTGAGCGCCACCCCCTATGCCTGGCTGAAATCCTTCAGGATGAAGTGGGTTTCAAAGCGCAGGATCAGGGGGTTGGCGCTGAACAGACGGTCGCTCAGATCCTGGTAGGCGTCCATGGCCGGGGCAGCCACCAGCAAGTTCAGGTCCCAGGCGCCAGAGACGGAATAGAGGTGCTGGACGGCCGGTTCGGCCAGCAGACGGGCGACGATCGCCTGGTATCTCTGGCCGGCGTGTTCAGCCAGGGCGACCAACACCAGAGCACGGACGGCGTGGCCCAGTACAGCCGGATCGATTTCCGCCACCACCCGCCTGATGGCGCCGGACGCCTTCAGCCGCCGGACCCGGCGTAGGCAGCTTGACGGCGCCAAGCCGACCCGGTCGGCCAGTTCGGTATTGCGGATCCCCGCGTCCCGCGCGAGCTCGGCCAGGATGTTTCGGTCGATGCGGTCCATATGGCGCATGCTCAGATCTTAGAATTTGGCGGCATATCTTTGCAATAGAATTGCACTGTAACGCAATCTTCGAGCAACTATTCGATCGGGCGCGGCCTAGGCTCCCAGTGTTCCCCTCACGAGACGGAGACCACCATGGACCAGACCCGCCCGCCCCCCATCGATCTGCGCAGCGACACCGTTACCCGGCCCTGCGCAGGCATGCGCCACGCCATGGCGGACGCCGAGGTCGGCGACGATTACTACCGGGACGACCCGACCGTGGCTGCGCTGGAGGCCGAGGCTGCTCGGCTGTTGGGCAAGCCGGCGGCACTATTCACGCAATCGGGGACTCAATCGAACCTAATCGCGGCCCTGACACATTGCCGACGCGGCGACGCCTATCTGCTGTCCGAACGAGCGCACAGCTATCTGAAGGAGCTTGGCAATGTCAGCGCGGTGGCAGGCGTGCAGCCGCAAGCGCTGAAGACCCTGAAGGACGGGCGTTTCGATCCCAAGGCCTTCACGGCAGCGCTGGGCAAGAACGGCTTTCTGGACGCGCCGCCCTCGCTGCTGTGGCTGGAAAACACTCTGACGGGCCAGGTGCTGCCACCGGATTTCGTGGCGACAGTGACGGACCGGGCCAAGGAGCGGGGCCTGGCCTGCCATCTGGACGGCGCACGGCTGTTCAACGCCGCCGCGGCTCAGGGTCAGGCGGCCGCGACGCTGGCGGCCCCCTTTCGACACCGTCAGCTTCTGCTTATCCAAGGGGTTGGGGGCGCCTTATGGCTCCCTCTTGGTCGGTGATGCCCGGACGATCGAGATGTGTCGGCGCCATCGGCAGCGGCTGGGCGGCGGCATGCGCCAGGCCGGCGTCATGGCGGCGGCGGGGCTGTTCGCGCTTCGCCACACGCTTGGCCGGCTGGCGGATGACCACGTCGCGGCGCGGCGGCTTGCGGCTGCCCTGAACGCGCTCGACGGCATCTCTGTCGCCACCCCCCAGACCAACATCCTGTTCGTGCACGTCGCGGCCGGGATCGCGCCGGCGTTCCAAGCGGCCCTGAACGCGGCCCGGATCCTGACGACCGGATCGCCGGGCCTGCAACGCTGGGTCACGCATCGGAGCGTCTCCGGCGAGGACGTTGACCGGGTAATCGACACGCTGAGCGCCTTCGGAGCGCGGGCATGAGTACGGGGCGGGCGGGGCCGGGCTGGGCCTTGGAACCGGTCTGGTTCATCCATGTGGAACTGGGGCCGGACGATCACGGGCTCTATGACCTGATCGCGGCCGACCTGCCCCTGGCCTACGGCCTGTCCTACAGCGGGGTGGCGCTTGAGGGGGCGGAAGGTCTGCAGCGTTACCGGTCCAAAGAGGGGTCGATCATGGGCCGATCGTACGTCCCGCACCGCCGGGCCGTGCGGGTCTTGTCCTTCTCCATCCCCCGGAATGACGCCGTCCTGAGCCAGGTGATGACGCTAGTCCATCATTACCACTCCTACGAGGAGCCGGTCATCTATGCCTTCGACGGGCTGGCCAGCCGCGCGCAACCCCGAGACGCCGCCCCCAGCCCCTTCAAATGGTGGACCCGCGTGTGACGCGACCTCGGGATCATCAGCCCCACATGCCCACAAGCTCGATCTCCCGCCCGGCGAGGCCGCGTTTGAAGGTGGCCAGGCCGGGGGCGTCGTCTGAGATCCCGCCCAGGTCCAAGGTGGGGGTGCGGTCGGCGGCCAGGGCCTGGATGGCGCGCCACAGCAGCAGGCGGGTGACGTTGGTCTTGCGGCCGACGTCGCTGGCGAAGCCGATCTGGTAGGTGGCGGTGCGGCCCTGGCGCAGCACGATCACGCCGCCGGCCAAGCCCCCCTCGGCCTCGGCCGTATAGGCGTACAAGCCGCCCGCCTTGGCGCAGGTCATCGCCAGGTAGCGGGCCAGACGTTCGGTCGGGCCGGGATAACCGCGGGCGTTCTTGTCCCGGTTGTAGGCGTCCAGCAGCGGGCCAAGCCCGTCGGCCGTGCGGTGTTCGGTTACCACCAGATCCCCGCTCGTCTGGGCGCGCTCGGCCCGGGCCAGGGCATTGCGCCATTTGCCGTCCAGACTGGTGCGCAACAGCGCCAGCCCCGGGGTCAAATCCAGCAGGATGGTGCGGTAGCCGGGGCCATGCTTGCGGCGGAAGCCGGCGGCCTTCAGAAGGGCGCGGCGGCGCTCGGTATCCTCGCCCTCGAACAGAAACCCGGTCCACAAGCGGAACGAGCGCGGAAAACTGGCCCTGAGCGCCCGATAGGCGGCGATCTCCAAGCCGGGGCC
>CAYNRD010000181.1:0-5430 GCA_964399515.1 uncultured Mycobacteriaceae bacterium
GCTGCTCAGGGCGCTCGACGGCCGCTTCGTCCACCCGGTGCCGGGCGGTGATCTCTCCGACCGGGGCGGCGGTCTTCTTCAGGACCGGGTCCGGGGCGATGATGATGGGTAAAACGGCCATGGCAGCTCAAACGCGAACGGGGACGGCAATCAAGGCCGGCAGCATACCGCCCGTCGGGCGACCAAGCCAACTCAGTTGCCGAACAAACCGCGCCTGAGGGTATCCAGCGGATTGGCGGGTGCCGGCTCGGCCGGCGGCGTCGCCTCGGCGGGCGCCGGCGGGTCCTCGGCGGCCGGTGCCGTGTCGTCCGGGGCGGGTCCGGCCGGTGCGGAGCCGCCGCCCGGCTGGCCGCCGCCCAGCAGGCCGCGCAAGGTCCCGCCGGGGTCCCGCAGGGCATCGCCGACCCGGTTCGGGTCCGCCAGCGCCCGAATATCGATGTTGGAGAAATCGGGCTCGATGCGCGGGTTCTCGAAGCTGCCCCGCACCCGGATCGGGATGCGCAAGCCGCCGCGGTCGAACTGGCCACCTTGGCCTTCCAGGCTGGCGGTCGCCACCGGGTTCAGGCTGAGGTCCAGTTGCCGGGGCGGCAGGGAAATGGTGCCCTGGCCATCGACCCGGAACAGCGGCGCCAGCATCCGGATGTCCTGGGTCGCGGCGATGCCATCGGTGATCTGGAAGGAGGCGCCGAACTCCGCGAAGTCGGTCTCCTGGGCGACGTCGCCAAGCCGTCCGGTGGCGGCGGCGACCGGATTGCGCAGGATCGCCGGAATGTTGATGCCGCGCAGGCTGCCGTCCCGGAAGGTCACCCAGGTGGTCCCGTCAAGGGCGGTGACCAATTGCCGTTCCGTGCCGCCCTGGGTGATGACATCCACCGACAAATCGGTGGTGCCGGACAAATCCCCGGTCCCGGCCAGGGCCTGCAGCATGGGCCGGGCCGCGATGCCGGAGCCCGACAGCACCGCCGCCACCCGCGCACCGCCATCGACGCGGGTCACATCCACATCGGCCGAAACCACGCCCTCGAACACCGGCAGTTCGGGCACGTCCACGGCCAACACGCCGTCCCGCAAGGTCACCGAATAGGTGGCGGCACCCAAGTCAATCTCGCCATAGCGGATCCCGTCGGACACCAGCCGGGCATCGATGGTGGTCGTGTCCAGGAAACTGAAATCGATCGGCTCGTCGCTCCAGTCCGTGGGCGCGTCGCCAGCCGGGGCCGGCTGGCTGTCAGCATCGGTGTCGGCTTGTGGCAGGTAGCGGTTCAGGTCCACCGCACCCATGCGGATGTCGGCGTCAAGCCGCATGGGCTCGGCCAGGGATGCCTCCAGCCTGCCGCTGGCCTGGGTCTCGTCCAGGGTCAGGGCGAAGTTGGGCAAGGCCGCCGATTGGGCGGTCGCCGTCACCGGTCCTTCGAAGCGCAGGGTTTCCGCGGCCACCCCGTCCGGCAGCGGCAGCGCCAGCCAGCGGGAGGCGGCGCTGATAGACGGCACGTCGATCAGGATGGTGCCGTCCAGGTCCGTCAACGCCTCCGCCCCCGCCTTGGCGGCGTCCAGGCCCAGGCGGCCGTCAAAACGCACCGTGGCGGGCTGGGAGGACAGATCGAGGGCCACGGGCTGGGCTTGGCCGGCGACCAGGGCCCGCACATTGCTGGCCGACAGGGTGAGGGTCAGCGGCTGGCCCTGGGCGGTCAGCCCGCCGTCGATGGTCAGTTGGCCGTCCAGGGTCGGCAAGGCCACCGCCAGCGCCAGATCCCGGATCGCCACCGGCGCGTCTCCCCGGGGATCGGGCACCCACAGCCCGCGCGCCGCCAGGTCCAGATCGACCGCCGCCGACAGCCCGTCCAGCAGCGCATCCAACCCCTGGCCCTGGCCGTCGCCGGTGAGGGTGCCGGACAGGGTCAGCCCGTCGCTGCGCAGTTCGGCCACCTCCGCCAGCAGCGGGCCGGGCGCCAGCCCGTCCAGCCGCAGATCGGTCTGGATCCGGGCCGCACCGGCATCGGCATCGACCGTCCCGGAAATCTCGCCGTCCAAGGCGCTCACTTGGTCCAGGTCCAGGTCCAGCACGCCGTCGGCCAGGCGCACCGAGACGGCACCGGGGCCAATCGCGGTACCGCGCACGCCGATCCGGCCCAGGGTCACCGCCACATCCACCTCCGCTCCGGCATCGGCCAGGGCCTGCCAGGGCAGGGCCGTGGCCTCCGCCGCCGGGCCCTCCGGCGCCGGGGCGGCGGCGGGGCCGTCCGTGGCGCCCGCACCCAGATCCAGGAACCGGTCGATGGTGAAGTCACCGGTGGTCAGGCGCGCCCGCACCATTGGCACCGGCCCTGACAGATCGACCCCCGCCATGCCGTTGACCGTGATGTCGTCCAAGGCCAGGCTGAACCCGTCCGACGCAGCCGCCAGCCCCTCCATGTCCAACAGCCCGTCGAACTGGATCCGGTCCACGGGCAGGTCCTGGGGCAGCGGCAGCGCCAGCCATTGCGCCACCGCCCGCAGGGACGGGATGTTGGCTTGCCCCATGCCGACCAGGTTCTTGATCACCGCCGGTCCCGTGGCGGCGGGGTCCAGGGCCAGGGTGCCGCCGAACCGCAGCGAGGCCGGATCCGAGCGCAGCGCCACCGACACCTGCCGGGTTTCCCCGGCCAGGATCGCCCGCACATTGTCCGCCGCCACCTCAAGCTCCACGGGGCGGTCCTGGGCCACCAAACCGCCCTCCACCGACAGTCGCCCGTCGATCCGCGGCAGGCTGGCCGACAGCGCCAGATCGGTCATGGTCACCGGGGTGTCGCCGCGCGGGTCCGGCACCACCAGGCGGTCGCCGGTGACGGCCAGGTCGTAGGAGGCGGTCAGCGTCTCGATCAACTGTGGCACGGTGGCGCCGGTGCCCGAGGCCGCCGCCCGGCCGCCGACCCGCACCCCATCGGCCTGGATGTCCGCCGCCGCCGCCAGCAGCGGCGCGGGCGCGATCTCTGCCAGGGTCAGATCCAGACCGAAGCTTTGGCTGCCGGCATCGGCATCGACCTGGCCGGCGACCGTCCCGCCCAACACCTGGGTTTCGGTGATGCCGACCGCCAACACGCCGTCTTCCAGCCCGACCGTGACATCGCCGGGGCCGATCGGCGTGCCATCGATCGTCAGCCGGCCCAGGGCCAGCTTCAGGTCCAGATTGGCGGCGGTCAACGCATCCCACGGCAGCGGGCCGCCCTGGCCCCCGCCCGCGTGGCCGCCGCCGTCCGCCGGCCGCGCGGGTGCCGCGCCGTCGGCGCCCGGGTCATCCCCGGCCAGGAACGGGTCAAGGGCGAAATCATTGGTCGCCAGGGTCGCCACCAAACGCGGGGTCCGGTGGGTGGTGTCCAAGGTGGCGCTGCCAGCCAGGGCCACCGCATCCGCCAGGATGGTCAGATCCGACAGGCGGAACACGCCCGCCCCCAGGCCGACATCGCCGGTGGCGGACACCGCGCCGACCGGGGACGCGCCGGCCACTTGCAGCCAGTCCAGCACCGCCGGCAGGTTCGCCACCTCAACGGCCACGGTGCCGTCCGCGGCGGTGGCGCCGGCATCGCTGGTCACGTCCAGGGCCGCCGTGGCCAGCCGTGTGTCCAGCCGGGCGGCCAGCGTGGTCGCCCCGCCTTGGGCCAAGGCGCGCAAATCCTGGATATCCAGCGCCAAATCGACCTGTTCGCCATTGACCACCGCCCCGCCGCGCAGCGCCAGCGGTTGGGCCAGATCGGGCAAGGACACGGTCAGCCCGCCCTCGCGCACATCCACGGTCTGGCCGGTCATGGCGTTGGCGTAGCGGACCTCAAGGTTGGACAGGCGCACCTCACCCAGGCGGATGTCGGGCAGCGCTCCGCCGCCCGGCCCGCCGCCGCCCGCCGGTTCCGGCGGGGTGGTCTGGCCCTCCTGCGGGCCGAACAGGGGCGAACGCCCCTGTTCGTCGATCTCCACAACCGCCGTCACGTCCTCGACGATCAGGCGCTCGACGGTGATGGTGCCGAACAGGGCCGGCAGCACCGGCACCGCCACGTCCAGCCGGCCGATGGTGACCAGCGGCGCGTCCTCGGGGCCCAGGCGGGCGCCCATGGCGTCAAGGCGGAAGGTCGGGAACAGCGACACATCCGGGGTTTGCGTAAACACCAGCGGTTGGCCGGTTTGCGCCTCGGCCGCTTGGGAGGCGCGGTCGGCGATGAAATCGCCATCCACGATGGCCATGGCCGCGACCAGGGCGATCACCGCCAACCCGGCCAAAACGCCCACCGCCCCACCGACCCAGATCAGGACCTTGCGCATCACCCGCCCCCGTTCTTGCCCGTTCTTGGAGCCGGACCATGCCCAGAATCCCGCTCCAGGTCCAATGCAACTTCAGACGGGTGGGGTTTGTTCCAGGAAACCGCAGGCATTGGCATAGGCGCGCGCCAGGCCCAGTACGAACCGGTCGGCGCCATGGCGGCCGATCATCTGCACGCCCACCGGCAGCCCTTCGGCGGTGAAGCCGGCCGGAACCGCCGCGATCGGCGTCGCGGTCAGGGACAGCACCATGCATACCGCCATCCAATCCAGATAATCGCCCATGGGCTGGCCGGCGACCGTGCGCGGCCAGTCCAAATCGACGTCGAAGGGCGGGGTCTGCACCGCCGGGCATACCAGGGCGTCATACTGTTCGAAGAACGCCATCAGGCGCCCGAACAGGGCGGTGCGGGTCTGCAGCGCCTGGGCAATGTCCGGGCCGGTCAGCGCCAACCCCTGTTCGATGTTCCAGACCACCGTGTCCTTCACCTGGTCCCGGTGACGCTCATACAGCATGCGGTGCTGCAAAAACCGCAACGCCCGCAAGACCTTGAACGCGGCCACCCCGCCGGTGAGCGTCGGTGCCGCGATCTCCACCCGGTGGCCCAGCCGCTCCAGGACCGGGGCCGTGGCCAGGGTCAGGGCGCGCACCTGGTCATCGACCGGCAGCCCGCCCAGATCCGGGCTCAGGGCGATGCGCAGGCCGGGGCCGGGCTCGGGCGGATCGGCGAAATCCGTGCCCGGCTCCGCCAGGGCGGTGGGGTCGCCGGCCCAGGGCCCGACCATGGTGCCCAGCAACAGGGCCGCGTCTTCCACACGCCGTCCCATCGGCCCGAGGACGGACAGGGTATTCCAGGCGTCGAAGCCTGGCTTGCGCTCGGGCACCCGGCCCGGGGTCGGGCGGAAGCCGACCGTGTTGGTGTAGGCGGCCGGGTTGCGCAGGCTGCCGCCGAAATCCGAGCCGTCGGCCAGTGCGACCATGCCGCAGGCCAGCGCCGCCGCCGCCCCGCCCGAGGATCCGCCGACGGTGCGGTCCAACCGGTAGGGATTGCGGGTGGCGCCGAACAGGGTGTTGAAGGTCTGGCTGCCGGCGCCGAATTCGGGGGTGTTCGACTTGGCGATGATCAGGCCGCCGGCCGCCCG
>CAYNRD010000182.1:0-5414 GCA_964399515.1 uncultured Mycobacteriaceae bacterium
ATGGGCTGCTTTCACGGCTATCACAGCCGCTGCGGCGCCCAGGGGGTGGGCACCGCCACCACCAATGCGGTGGTCTCGGCCTCGATCCTGATCCTGCTGCTCAATTTCGTGCTGACCGGGCTGCTGTTCACATGACCGCGCGGCCGAAACTGCAGCTGATCGATGTGTCCAAGAGCTTCGGGTCCAAGCATGTGCTGCGCGGCGTGAACGTCGCCGTCCAGCCGGGGGAAAGCCTGGTGGTGATCGGCGGGTCCGGCACCGGAAAATCGGTGATGCTGAAATGCATCTTGGGCCTGCTAATCGCCGACAGCGGCTCGATCCTGGTCGATGGGGAGGAGACACGGACCCTGCGCGGCGGCCGGCGCCGGGCGACCATGGACCGGTTCGGCATGCTGTTCCAGGGCGGCGCTTTGTTCGATTCCCTGAAAGTGTGGGAGAATGTCGCCTTCGGCCTCATTCAAGGGCGCGGCATGAAGCGCGCCCAGGCACGGGACATCGCCATCGCCAAGCTGGGCGATGTCGGCCTGGCGCCGGAGGTGGGCGACCTGTTCCCGTCCGAGCTGTCGGGCGGCATGCAAAAACGGGTCGGCCTGGCCCGGGCCGTGGCGTTCGAACCCGAAATCATCTTCTTCGATGAGCCGACCACCGGCCTGGACCCGATCATGTCCGACGTGATCAACAACCTGATCATCAAGACCACCAAGCAGGAGGGGCGCACCGCCCTGTCGATCACCCATGACATGGGCTCGGTGCGCAAGATCGCCGATCGGGTGGCGATGATTCACAAGGGTGAGATCGTCTGGGAGGGGCCGGCGGCGGCGATCGACGACTCGGGCAACCCATACGTGGACCAGTTCGTGTTCGGCCACGCCGAGGGCCCGATCAAGATGGCGGTCCGGGACTGACCTTGCCCGTGGTCACCGGCAGCAGGCGGCCCCCGCCCCCACGGCCTGCAACAGGCCGCGCCGCGGCACCACGGCCGCGCCACCCACAGCCGTGTCTATCCGAAACCAGGGGGCCATCCGGGACGCCGCCAGCACCGCAGCCGTTTCGGCATCGACCACCCGGCCCGCCCCCTTGGTGAACACGGTGTCGATATCGAACACCAAGGTCTCGGGCCCGTCGCAGTCGGACCGGTAATGAGCATACAGGCAGGGGGCGTCGGCCAACGGGCGTTGGGGCCGCTTGAACAGCCGGGTGGTTGCCGAAAAGAACCGGATGCCGCCCAGCTTCGCCGCGACCTCGGGGTCGGTGACGGTCAACGGCCGGGCGCTGACCAGTCGTGGCGTGGCGAACCCGGCCGCATCGGCCGCCGCCAGGAACCCGTCCCAGTCCAGCGCCCCCGCCAGGCATTCGCCCAGCAGCACCGGATCGTCCCGCAACCGCGCCGGCACCGGCCGGTCGGCGTAGACATCGGCGAAGTGCAACTCACCGCCGTCGCCAAGCAGCCGGGCCGCGCCGGCGAAGACCGCCGGCTTGTCCGGCGACAGGTTGATCACGCAGTTGGAGACGATCACATCCACCGACCCTTGCGCCAACGGCAGGGCACCCAAGGCCTCGATCCGCCCGTCATGGAAGGCGATCTCCGGCGCCGCCGACCCCCACCGCTCCAGGTGCCAGGCCAGCGTTTCTCGGGCGACGGCCAATTGCGCGCGGGTCATGTCCACACCGTGCACGGCACCGCCGGCGCCGACGATCTGGGCCAGCACATAGACATCGCGCCCGGTCCCGCAGCCCAAATCCAGCACCGTGCGGCCCCCCAGCGCCTCCGGCAGGACTTGCCCGCAGCCGTAATACCGGGCCAGCACCTCCGGATGGACCTGGGCCAAGAGCGGCTTGATGGCATCGGGCACCGCCGAGGCGTCACAGCACGCGTCGGTGCGCAGGTCCTGGGAGGAGGAGAGGGTCTGGCCGTAGTAGTCCTGGACGAGGTCGTGGGTCATGGTCGGTGTCTGAAGCGTGGAAGGGAGGGTGTTGTTGAACCGGAAAGCCCGGTTCTCTAAGCAGCCAGGACAGGTGTCACAAGCGATTCCGGCAGGTTTCTGGCAGGCACCGCCAGACCCGCGCAGTTTTGATCCGACGGTCCGACCGCACCCGAAATGGCGAAACCCAAATCCCGGTTCGTTTGCCAGGCCTGCGGCACACCCCATGCCCGCTGGGCGGGCAAGTGCGAGGGCTGCGGGGCCTGGAACACCCTGGTCGAGGAGCAGGAGCGCCCGGCCCCGGCGGTGGCGGCCGGGCGCCGGGCCCACCGGGGCCGGGCGCTGGCCTTGGCCGATCTGGCCACGGACAGCCCGGAGCCGCCGCGCATCCCGACCGGGCTTGGGGAGTTCGACCGGGTGCTGGGCGGCGGGTTGGTGCCGGGCTCGGCGGTGTTGATCGGCGGCGACCCCGGTATTGGCAAATCCACCCTGCTGCTGCAGGCGGTTTGCCGGGTTTCGGCCCGTACGGCCTCGGTGTACGTGTCGGGGGAGGAGGCGGTCGAGCAGATCCGCCTGCGCGCCCGGCGCCTGGGTTTGGGTGCCGCACCGGTCGGCCTGGCCGCCAGCACCGACATCGCCGATATCGTCGCCACCATCGACCGGCCGGACGGCCCCCGGCTGGTGGTGATCGATTCCATCCAGACCATGTACGTGGCCGCCCTGGACAGCGCACCCGGCACCGTAGCCCAGGTGCGCGCGGCGGCGGCGGAGTTGATCCGTGCCGCCAAACGGCGCGGGTGCTGCTTGTTGATCGTCGGCCATGTCACCAAGGACGGCGCCATTGCCGGCCCCCGGGTGCTGGAGCACATGGTCGATTGCGTGTTGTATTTCGAAGGTGACCGCTCCCACCAGTTCCGAATCCTACGCGGCATCAAGAACCGCTTCGGCCCCACCGATGAGATCGGGGTGTTCGAGATGGCCGCCGACGGCCTGAGGGAGGTGGCCAACCCGTCCGCCCTGTTCCTGGCCGACCGGCTGGATACGGAAACCGGCGCGCCGCCGTCGGGCTCGGCGGTGTTCGCGGGCGTGGAGGGGACCCGACCGGTGCTGGTGGAAATCCAGGCCCTGGTCGCACCGTCGCCCCTGGGCACGCCGCGGCGGGCCGTGATCGGCTGGGATTCAGGCCGCCTGGCCATGGTGTTGGCGGTGCTGGAGGCCCGCTGCGGGCTGTCCATCGGTGTGAACGACATCTACTTGAACGTGGCGGGCGGGCTGCGGATCACCGAACCCGCCGCCGATCTGGCGGTGGCGGCGGCCCTGGTCTCCTCCCTGGCCGACCGGCCGTTGGAGCGCGGCGCGGTGGTGTTCGGCGAAATCGGCCTGTCGGGAGAGATCCGGGCGGTCGCCCAAACCGATGCCCGGCTGAAGGAAGCGGCCAAGCTGGGCTTCACCGACGCGATCCTGCCCGACCGGCAGCCGGGGGCCGCCATACCCGGCGGGTTGCGTCAACGGCGCCTGCCCCGCCTGGGGGATCTGGTGGCCCTGCTGGCCGACACCGCTTGCGACCCATAGCACGCTCGCGTTAAGCAGGCGCGAACGGGGTGCGACGCGCGCCCATGGCCTCGCCCTCACGCGATCAGGAAACCCGCTGTTCATGTTCACGACGGCCGATTTGGTCATTCTGATCCTGGTGGTGCTTTCGGCGCTGTTGGCCTTCGCGCGCGGCTTCGTGGCGGAACTGCTGTCGATCTCAGCCTGGGTGGGGGCGGGCGTCGCGACCTATTTCCTGCTGCCGGTGGCCGAGCCGCCGGTGGCCGACCTCATCCCCCATGAGTTGGGCGCCAAGCTGGCCGCTGGTGTGGGCGTGTTCGTGATCAGCCTGGTGGTCCTGTCGATCCTGTCCCACCAGGTGTCCAGGCTGGTGCGCCGCTCCGCGCTGTCCGCCGTCGACCGGTCCTTGGGCTTTCTGTTCGGTCTGCTCCGGGGCGGGGCCTTGGTCGCCTTGGCGTTCATGCTGTTCAGCTGGTTCTACCCCGATCCGGCCGACCACCCCGATTGGGTGCGGGACAGCGTGTCCTACCCCTGGGCCGAGCAGGCCGCGGCGGTGATCGAGGACTTTTTGCCGGCCGATTTCGTCGCCGCCGCCGCCCAGGCGGCCCCCGACGGCCGGGAGCAGGTCGAGGATGTGGTCGATGGCGTCTCGACCCTGCAACGGCTGTCGATTCCCCAGCCCGCGCAACCGGCCCCGGCCCCGGGCCCCAGTGACGCCGACCGGGAGGGGCTGCGGCGCGCGCTGGAGGAGCCGCCCGGTGAGCCCGCACCCCCCAATGCCCCGTGACCGGGATCGACCGGTGCCGACGGGGGCGAAATTGGGTAGAACAGGGTGCGCCGCCCCGGCGCCCGACCGTGTGCGCCTGCCCATGCCCCCCGTGCCGACCCTATCCACCCTGCCCTTCGTCACCCCGGAGGATGCGGACCACCCCAAAGAGGAATGCGGCGTGTTCGGCATTTGGGGCCATGCCGAGGCGGCGGCCCTGGCCGCCTTGGGCCTGCATGCCTTGCAGCATCGCGGCCAGGAGGCGGCGGGCATCGTCGCCTTCGACGGCCAACAGTTCCACGCCCACCGCGCCCTGGGGACGGTGGGCGACAGCTTTTCGGCGCCGGAGGTGATCGACCGCTTGCGCGGACGGGCGGCGATCGCCCACAACCGCTACGCCACCACCGGGGCGACGCTGCTGCGCAACGTCCAGCCGTTGTTCGCCGATTTCGAGGGCGGCGGCTTCGCGGTCGGCCATAACGGCAACCTGACCAATTCCACCCTGTTGCGGCGGCAATTGGTCCGGCGGGGATCCCTGTTCCAGTCGACCACCGATACCGAGACCATCGTGCATCTGATGGCCCTGTCCCTGGGTCACACCGCGGTTGATCGCATGGTCGAGGCCCTGCGCCAGGTGGAGGGGGCCTATTCCCTGGTCGCCCTGGCCAAGGAGGGGGTGATCGGGGTGCGCGACCCCTCCGGCGTGCGGCCCCTGGTGCTGGGCCGGCTGGGCGATGCCGCCATTCTGGCGTCGGAGACCGTGGCGCTGGACATCATCGGCGCCGAATTCGTCCGCGATATCGAACCGGGGGAGTTGGTGGTGCTGAACGATGACGGCATCAAGTCCTACACCCCCTTCGCCCGGGCCGCCCGGCGCATGTGCATCTTCGAGTTCATCTATTTCGCCCGGCCCGACAGCATCGTCGAAGGCCAGTCGGTCTATGCCGCCCGCCGGGCGATCGGCCGGATCCTGGCCCAGGAGACGGGCGTGGACGCCGACATCGTGGTGCCGGTGCCGGATTCGGGCGTGCCGGCGGCGATCGGCTACGCGGCCGAAAGCGGCAAACCGTTCGAGCTTGGCATCATCCGCAACCACTATGTCGGCCGCACCTTCATCGAACCGACCGACCAGATCCGCCATCTGGGCGTCAAGCTGAAGCACAACGCCAACCGCC
>CAYNRD010000183.1:0-5414 GCA_964399515.1 uncultured Mycobacteriaceae bacterium
AGCGGGCTGGGGGAGGACGCCCGGCTCAAGCGCCAGATCCGCCTGCCCCTGGCGGCCCGGGCCAACCTGACCGAAGCGGTCGGATACGACCTGGACCGCCAGACCCCGTTCAGCCCCGAGGAGGTGTATTTCGCCGCCATGCCGGCGGGGCTGGACCGGGGCCGGGGCGAGGTGCTGGTCACCCTGGAGCTGGTGCGCCGAAGCGACATCGACCCGGTCTTGGACGCCTTTGACGCGGTCGGGATCCGGCCCGACAGCCTCCGCGCCGAGGATGGCGGCCTGGACCTGCTGCCGGCCGACCGGCGCCCGCGCGCCTCTTTGGCGCGTTCGGCACGGCGCATCCTGGCGGTAGTGACCGTGGCCCTGGGCGTGGCCGTGCTGGTGGCCCCGCTGATCGAGTTGCAACGCCAGCGCGCGGCCCTGGAGGCGGAGTTGGATTTGGCCCGGCGCCAGGCCCTGGCGGTGGAGCGCCTGCGCGACCAGGCGGCCCAGCTGTCGGCGATCGAGACCGGGCTGATCGCGCGCAAGCAGACCCGCACCGGCGCCATTCAGATGCTGGCCGCCCTGACCCGGGCGCTGCCGGAGGATACCTGGCTGGTGCAGCTGGACCTGACCGACGGCCGCCTGACCCTGACCGGGTATTCGGCGGATGCCTCGGCGGTGATCGGCGTGTTTGAGCCGTTGGCGGGCTTCGGGCAGGTCAGCTTCGCAGCCCCCACCGTCACCCAAGCCGGCATCCCAGGGGAACGGTTCACGGTCACCGCCGAATTGGCGGATACGGGCGGCGGGGCGGCGCCGTGACCGGCGCGCCCAAAGTCGCGCGGCTTGGGCCGCTGGCGGCGGTGGGCGTGTTGGCCCTGCTGCTGGCGGCGATCGGGTTTGGCCTAGTGGCCCCGGTGCTGGCCGCCCGGCAGGAGGCGCGCATGGCCATCGCCGAGACCCAAGCGCTGATCGAACGGTTCAACGGCGTCGCGGCGGCCCGGGACACGGTGGAAGCGCAGGTCGCGGCGGCCCGCCAATCCCTGGCCGAAAGCCCGGTGTTCCTGCGCGGCGAAACCCAGACCGTGGCCTCGGCGGAGCTGCAACGGCGGCTGCGCGCCTTGGTCGACGAGAGCGGCGGCCAAGTTCAAATCCTGCGCGACCTGCCCGCCGGCACGCCCCGGGACGGGCTGGTGCCGCTGCGGGTGCAGGTCAGTTTCACGGCTCCGATCCAGGGCGTGTCCAGCGTGCTGGCGGCGATCGAGACCGGCCAGCCGTTGCTGTTCGTCGATGGGGTCTCGGTCCGGGCGACCCTGGCCCGCACCGATCCCACCCGGCCCTTCACCACCGCCCCGGACCTGCAGGCCCAGATCACCGTGCGCGGTTTCGGCCTGGAGGCGACACCGTGAGGCGCCGGCACTGGCCGGCCTGGGTCACACCGGCGCTGTTGGCGGGGACCTGCGCGGGCTTGATCCTGCAGTTGGCCCAAACGGGCCCGCCGCCGCCGACCCCGCCCCCCGGCGCTGCGGCGACCGCCCTGGCACCGGCACCGGCCGGCCCCGATCGGCGGGATGTGGCCCAGGCGGTGGATGTCGCCGGTACCACCGCCGACCGGGGCCTGATTATCAATTTCAACCTGTTCTCCGAACGGCGCCTGCCGCCGGATCTGTCCGGCCCGGCGCCGGCGTCGGTGGCACCGGTGACCAATCTGGAGCTGGTCGGCCTGATCGCCGGCGCCAACGGCCAAGTGGCGGTGCTGCAGGCGCCGGGCGGCGACCGGCCGGTGCTGTTGCGGCCCGGTGAACGCTTCGGCGCCATCGGCCTGGTTGAGATCGGTGACACCCATGTGGTGTTGGCGACGCCGACGGGCCAGCAGCGGCTGGACCTGGCGTTCGAGACCCGGGCCAATGGGGCCCAGCCCGCACCCGCCACCGGCGAGCCGGTCACGCCCGCCCCCCAGCCGCGGCGGCTCCCGGGCAACACCGAACCCGATACTGATATCGATCCCGATTAGGGGACTTGCGCGGGCCTTGACTCTCCCCGATGGCGGTGCTGGCAATCCCGGGCCGCGCCGCGCGGCGCCGGCAGCAGCCGTGCGGCCTCCTTCGCAAAAGACGGACCCGTCCGTGCCAGCCCGCCTTCCCGCCCTTGCCCCGCTGCTGCTGGCCGGTCTGTTGGCCGGCTGCGCCGTGTTGGATGACCGGCCGATCCGCCCGCGGGAAGCGCCCTTGCCGGTCCCGCCCACCGCCGAGGGCGCGACACCGCCGGCCCCCGAAGCGGAAGGGCCGGTGACCACCGGCGACCGGCGCGTGATCACGGAGCCGGAATTGTTCCCCGGCACCGGCCGGCGCGTGGGCCCCGTGGCCCCCGCCCTCAGCGTCCGCCGGGACCCGGGCGGGTTCAGCTTCGCCTTCACCGGCGCCGACATCGCGACCGTGGTCGACGCGGTGTTGGGTGAAACCCTGGGCGTGTCCTACGCCATCGATGACCGGGTGACCGGCACCGTGACCCTGCGCACGGCCGAACCCCTGGCCGAGGATCAGGTGATTCCTGCGCTGGAGAACGTCCTGGCGCTGAACGACGCGGCGCTGGTGCTGTCGGGCGGGGTCTATCAGGTGCTGCCGATCGAGGCCGCGGCCGCCCGGCCACCGGTCCTGGTCGGCGAGCGGGCGCCCGGCGGCCGCACCACCTATGGCCTGCATGTGGTGCCGCTGCGTTTTGCCTCCGCGACAAGCTTGCGGGAGGCCTTGCTGCCGTTCATTTCCCCCGGGCGCGGCCTGATCGCCGACCCAGCCCGGATCTTGCTGGTGTTCACCGGCCCCGGCACCGAATTGCGCGAGCTGCGCGCGGTCATCGACCTGTTCGATGTCGACTTCCTGGCCGGCCAGTCCTTCGCATTGCTGCCGCTGGACTCCGCCGACCCCGAGGACGTGGTCGAGGAGCTGACCGCGATCTTCGCCCGGGCCGAGCCCGCGGCCGGCCCCGCCACCCCGCCCAGCGACGCGGTCCGCTTCCTGCCCATCCAGCGCATGAACGCCGTGCTGGTCATGGCCAATGAGGCCCGTTTCCTGGAGCAGGCCCGGGTCTGGGTGGAGCGGCTGGACCGGGGCGGCAAGGACGGTGAGCGGGACCTGTTCGTCTACTTCGTGGAGAATGGCCGGGCCGAGGATCTGGCCGCCGTGCTGGGCGAGGTGTTCCAGGTCACCCAGGTCGATCCGGTGACCGGGCCCGGCGGCGGCGGGGAGGTTGCCCTGGGCCAGCCCCAGGTGGACGTGTTCGGCGGCGGCGGCTTTGGGGAGGGGGAGATCGGCACCGATCTGGACGCCGGGGTGCAGGGTGGCGTCGATGCGCCGGCGGCCCTGCAAGCGGCCCCGGTGCCGCCGGCGGCGGGCCCGGCCCCAAGCGGCGGCGCCCAGGCCGGCGAAGGCCCCCGGATCATCGCCGACACCCGGAACAACGCGCTGTTGATCCAGGCCACCTTGCGCGAGTTCACGCGCATCGAACGCACCTTGGAACGGCTGGATGTGGTGCCGGTCCAAGTGTTGATCGAGGCGACCATCGCCCAGGTCAGCCTGACCGAGGATCTGGAATTCGGACTTCGCTTTTTCTTCGAGGACAGCATCGGCGGCGGCAACGCGGTGGATTTCAGTTTCACCGACCTGGCCTCGGGCGCGGTGGCGCCGGCCTTCCCCGGCTTCAACTTCATCTTTGATAGCTCGCCCGCCAGCGTGATCCTGTCGGCGTTGAACACCATCACCAATGTGGAGATCGTCTCCTCCCCGCAGATCCTGGTCTTGGACAACGGCTCGGCGCGCATCCAGGTCGGCGACGAGGTGCCAGTGGCGGTGCAGTCGGCGGTCTCGGTCGGTGATCCGGACGCGCCGATCGTCAACGCCATCGAATTCCGCGACACCGGCGTGATCCTGGACGTGACGCCGCGCGTGTCGTCCGCCTGCGGGGCGATCAGCGCGACGCCGCGCGTGTCGTCCAGCGGGCTGGTGGTGCTGGATATCCGGCAAGAAGTGTCCAGCGTGGTGGAAACCACCAGCTCCGGCATCGATTCGCCCACCTTCAGCCAATCGGTGGTGGAAAGCTCGATCGCCGTACACGCGGGCGAGACCGCGGCGATCGGAGGGCTGATCGAGGACAACCGCACCAACAGCCGCACCGGCATCCCGGTCCTGCAGAACCTGCCCGGGGTCGGTGCCCTGTTCCGGCAAACCACCTTCGACGAGGATCGGACCGAGCTTTTGGTGCTGCTGACCCCGCGCGTGGTCCGCGACCAGGCCGACCAGCGCCGCGCCACCGAAGAGCTGCGCCGCCGCCTGACCGGCCTGCGCCAGTTGCAGGGCACAAACCCGGTGCTGAGCGCGCCGACGACCCCGGTCGATCCAACCCCGGTCGATCCGGCGCCGCCCCCCGAGGAGTAGTGAGCGCCCGAACGGGCAGCGCGCCTATTCCTGGGGCACGAGCTGGTCCCAATGCTCGATCAGGAACGGCCGCGCCGCTTCCGGGGTCAGCCGAACCCGGGCCCGGCGCCGGAACACCCCGCCCGACGGGTGCCGGGCGGTCACCGTGATCCGGAACGTCCCCCGCCCGGGCGGCCGGGCGCTGGGGCCGTCCGGAAGCCGCAGATCGGCCGCCGCAAGCCGGGCCAGGATCTGGCGCACGGCCACGGGCGCCACCGCGGGGTCGATCCCGGGGGTGCGGTTGGCCACGCTGATCACCTCCGCCAGGCGGCCGACCAGAATCCGGCCAAAGCCTGGAATCTGGCTCAATTCCGCCAGCAGGGTCACCGGGGCGTCCTTGCCGTCATGGGCCAGGCCCAAGCGGGCATAGCCCGGATCTTCCAGCCCGCCCGGGCCGGTCACGTCCTGGTCGGGGTCGCGGTAGTCGACCAACCGTGCCGCCAGCGGGCCGGCATCCCCCTCCGCCACCCCCAGCGCCAGCAGGATCTGGCGCAGCACCGGCAGCGGGGTTTGATTGACATCGAACAGGCCACGGGTGTCCTGGATGCGGATTTCGGCCGTGCCGCCGGGCAGATCGACCGAAATCGGCTGACCGTCGGCCGGTACCGGCGCCCCGGACAGGATCTGGAAGACGGCCCATTCCACCCCGCCATCGGCGGTGGCCCGGGCCTGGGCCGCGTCGATGCGGTGGCGGACCGCCAAGCCTTCGGTGCGGGTGGCGGCCAGGAAACTGCCGGCCAAAAGCGCGATCAGCGTCACCATCCACAGCACCAGGATCAGGGCGACGCCGGCCTGGGCGGTGCGGCGACGGGTCATGGCGCGCCGCCCAGGCGGATCGGCCCGTACAGCCAGGACAGCCAGATCGCCGCCGCCAGCGCCGTGCCCAGGGGCACGGGCGTGCCGGCATCCAGCGCGACGCCGCGCAGGCGGGCCAAGCCCGCACCGGCCAGGCCCAAAAGCCCCGCC
>CAYNRD010000184.1:0-5406 GCA_964399515.1 uncultured Mycobacteriaceae bacterium
CGCCGGCCGATACAGATCGACCAGGCAGGTCACGAACAGGCCAACACGGGGGGCTGGGGCGGCAGTGTTGGGCATGGGCGAGGGGGCGGGGTTCGGAACGGGGCCGGATCAGTCTTCGGTGGCGGTGGCGGTCAGGGTCCAGTTGGGATCGGCCGCGCGGGTGTTGCGCTCGAAGGTCCACAGATCGACCACCTCGATCGCCTCCTCGGGATCGCCGTCGATGACCGCGTCATTCTCATCCCGGGTGACGTTCACCTGGACGGACACCAACTTGACCGTGACCTGGGCCGTCCGCCCATCCACACCGGCGGCGACGACCTCCGCATGGGGGATGTCATCAATGCGGGTTTCCAAGGTTTCCCCACGGCCCAGCCGGTCCCGGATGGCATCGGCGAACTCATCATACAGCTCATCGGACAACAGCGGCCGCAGGGTCGCGGTGTCGCCGCCGGCGAAGGCGGTGACGATCATGGCGAACGCGGATTTGGCACCTTCCAGGAAGTCGCCCTTGGAAAACCCGGGATCGATCTGCTGGATCGCCCGCACGCCGGCCGCGATACCGCCGGAGCCGCCGGCCGTGTCCGCCTGGGCGCCGGGCAAGGAAATGACATTGTCCGGGCGCTGGGGATCGGCGGCGCCATTGCCGGCCTGATAATCCCCGTCCATGCGTTGGAAGCGCTGGCGGGCGCGGTCTTCCGCGCGCTCGTCGTCATCCTCGGTCCGCTTTCCCAGAACGCTGCGCAGGCGCAGGAACAGGAATGCCGCGATCGCCGCGAAAATGATAATGGGGAGCAGATCGTTGGTCATCTCGGTCCCGTTCGGGGGAAGCGCGGGGTGGCGCCGCCGGCCAGTATCGGTTTTGGGCGGCCGTCGGCATTGGCGATGACCGTGGCGCCATTAAGCGGGAACGCGCGCCCAATTGCCACCGTCCTGTTGGCGGCGGAGCCGGTTTGCCGCCCGCCAACCCCCCTTACATAGGAATTCCCGATGGACCGGGCAACCAGCCCACCCCTATCCTCTGGCCCAAGCCGGGTGCGGACCCGGGACCGAAGGGATGCCGATGGCGCTTTTGTTCTTGTTGATGGCCGTGCCGCTGACCGAAATCGCCCTGTTCCTGGTGATTGGGGATTGGATCGGCACCGTGGCGACCCTGGGCTGCGTGGTGGTGACCGCCATCGCCGGGGCCGTGCTGTTACGCCAGCAGGGCGTGGGCACCTTGCGGCGGGCGCAGGACGCGATCGACCGGGGCGAAATGCCGTTGGATGCCCTGTTCGACGGGTTGTGCGTGTTTTTGTCCGGGGCGTTCTTGCTGACGCCCGGCTTCCTGACCGATGGCCTTGGCTTTTTGCTGCTGGCACCGCCCAGCCGGGCCGCGTTCAAGCGGGTGCTGATGAAGCGGCTTTCGGCCCGGGCAACCGTACGCATGGCCCGGTCGGCGGAGGGACGGCCAGGTGGACGGGCGGGCGCGCAGCCGCCCCCGGGCAAGGAGGCCCCCACCGGCACGACCCCGTCCGACAAGCCGATCATCGACGCCGACTTCACGGAAATCCCGGCGCCGCCCGACCGGGACCAGGGGGCATAGCGCGGTCTCGGTTGCCGATCGAAACGCCGCCATGGTAGAGCACGCCGCGAAAACCCGGGTTCACCCGTATGAGCCCGGGGTCGTGTGCGTGTTCTGCCCGTCTCAAAGGCCTTGGGGCAGGAGCGCGCACATGCCCTGCACCCCCAGGGATCCGGAGCGTGAGCCGCCCGCCTTGGGTGGGTGCCACGCTCTCATACATCCCCGGTTTCAATAGGATCGCACAATGAGCGACAGCCCGGCCGCAGCCCCAGGCCAACACGCCGCCCCGCCCCTGACCATCAGCGCCCAGTACATCAAGGATTTCTCCTTTGAGAACCCGAACGCGCCGGACATCCTGCGCACCATGCGCACCGCACCCCAGGTCAAGATCGGCGTGGACGTGCGCACCACCCAGCAGGCCCAGGAGCGGACCTTCGAGGTGGTGCTGAAGATCAAGGTCGACGCCAAGATCGAGGAGAAGACCGCCTTCATCGGTGAGCTGGACTATGCCGCCGTGTGCGCGCTGGACCAAAGCGTCAAGAACGAGCATTACGCGCCGCTGCTGTATGTCGAAGTGCCGCGGCAGTTGTTCCCGTTCGCCCGCCAGATCCTGTCGGCGGCGTCCCAGAACGCCGGCTATCCGCCGCTGTTCATCCAGACGATCGACTTCGCCACCATGTTCCGCCGCCAGTTGGACAGCTGGAAAAACTCCGAAGAGGGCAAGGCGGCGATTGCCCAGGCGACCAAGGCACCGGCCGACGCCAGCCCGGCCTGATCCCGCACCGCTGTCACCGAAGCCAGATCGGGTCCTTCAGCCGGTCCAGGAACGCGGCATGGGCGGCCAGCTCCGCCTCGCTGGCCGTGTGCGGGCGGGGCGGCCGGGGCGTTTTCACCCGGCCCGGCCCGGCCCCCGTGGGGCCAGCGCCCGCACCCCCCAGGACCAGTTCCGGCGCCCGGCCGCCGCGCAACTCCAGATAGACATCGGCCAGCAGCTCCGCGTCCAGCAAGGCGCCGTGCAGCACCCGGGTGGTGTTGTCGATCGCGAACCGTTTGCACAGGGCGTCCAGGCTGGCCTGGGCGCCCGGAAACATCTGCCGGGCCATGGCCAGCGTATCCACCGCACGGGCCATGGGCAGCGGACGGTGGCCCAACCGGGTCAGTTCCGCGTTCAGGAACTTCATGTCGAAGCTGGCATTGTGGATGACCAGCGGGTCTCCGGCGATGAAGTCCAGGAACGCTTCCGCCACCTCTTCGAAGGCCGGCTTGTCGGACAAGAAGGCGTCATCCAGTCCGTGGACGGCGAAGGCCTCCTCCGGCATTGGGATGCCCGGATTGATGTACAGATGCAGCCGGCGCCCGGTGCGGACATGGCGATGCAGTTCCACACAGCCGATCTCCACGATGCGGTCACCGCTGACGGGATCGAGGCCGGTTGTTTCGGTATCGAGGGCGATTTCGCGCATGGAGCGGCATCCGTTTGGCTGTGGCCTTGGCGACGCGCGCACGGTAGGCGGGGTGGGCCCGGCGCGGGGCCGGCATGGCCCGCAGACGGCGCAAGACGCGGCTGAGGCACCGCCAAGCATAGGCCCGGCCCAGGGCCGATGAAATCACGAACCGGGCCAGTTTGCGTTTTTCGGCGGACGGCATTTGCTGGGCTTGGATCGCGGCCAGTTTCGCCCCCGTCATGCCGGGCCGCGCCAAGGCCCGCTGGCGTTGCAGCCAAACCGGTGCATCGACCACCAGCACGGCGTCACAACGGCTTTCGCCGCCGGTTTCGAACAACAGCGGGATGTCCAGCACCGCCACGGCCCGGCCGGCCCGGCGCGCGATCCGCAGGAACCGGCCGGCGGCGGCCCCGACCACCGGGTGCAAGATCGCCTCCAAGGCGCGCAGGGCGGCCGGATCGCCGAACACCCGCTGGCCCAGGCGCGCCCGGTCCACCGCCCCGCCGATGACCGTGCCCGGGAAGCGGTCCTCGATCCGCCCTTGGACGGCCCGGTCTTGCCGCAGGATGCGGTGCACGGCCTGGTCGGCGTCATGCACCGCGCAACCGGCCCGGCGCAACATGGCCCCGGTCGTGCTTTTGCCCATGGCGATCGAGCCGGTCAGGCCCAGGATCTTCATGGCGTCAGGACGGCGTCGCGCAAGGCGGCATCGACCATGGGCGTCACCCCGAACCAGGCTTCAAACCCCGGCCGGGCCTGGTGCAGCAGCATCCCCAACCCATCGACGGTCTTCAAGCCACGGCGCCGGGCCTGGACCAGCAAATCCGTGTCCAGGGGCGCATAGACCATGTCCGTGACCACGGCGGTCGCTGGCAGCGGTGACAGATCAACGGCCAAGGGTTCGGCACCGGTCATGCCCAAGGAGGTGCCATTGACCAGCAGGGCGCAGTCCCCAAGCGCGGTCGGCAGGTCGGACCATGGCAGGGGGGTGATTTCCGGGAGGTCCCGTGCCAAGGCCGCCAACCGCTCCTGGGAGCGGTTGATCACCCGGATCGGGACGGCGCCAGCTTCGATCAACGCCACCAGGACCGAGCGGACGGCACCCCCGGCACCCAGAACCACCACGGCCTGGCCGGCCAAACCCAAATCCGGCGCGCCGGCGCGCAGGTTTTCCAGGAACCCGTAGCCATCGGTGTTGGATCCAACCAGGGCGCCATCGGTGCCGATCACCACCGTGTTCACGGCACCGATGCGGCGGGCCCGGTCATCGACCCGGCTCAGGAGCGGCAGGATGGCCTCTTTGTGGGGAATGGTGACGTTGAACCCCCTGAACCCGCAATCGGCCAACGCTGGCACAACCCGATCCAACCGGTTGGGTGCCACCGAAAGCGCCAAATAGGCGCCATCGATCCCATAGCGGTCCAACCAATGCCCGTGCAGCAGCGGGGATTTGGAGTGGCCGACCGGATAGCCGATCACCGCCGCCAGGCGGCCGCCAGCCGTATACCGTGCCATCAGCGCCTCACGTCTCGATCGCACCCCGCAACCGCAGGAATTGCAGCAGCGGCAGCAAGGGCAGGCCCAGAATGGCGAAGTAATCCCCGGCGATCCGGGAGAACAGCTGAATCCCGGCGCCCTCCAGTTGGTAGGCGCCGACCGACCCCAGCACCTGATCGGCATGATTGGCCACGTACCGGTCGATGAACGGGTCGGACAGATCCCGCATCCACAGGCTTGGGCTGTCGATGTGATGCCACAGCCGGTCACCATTGCGGCAGACGACCACGGCGGTGTGCAGCCGGTGCACACGGCCGCGCAAGGCAGCCAGGCGTGCGCCGACGGCGGCCCGGTCCGCCGGTTTGTCCAGCCATTGACCATCCACATCCAGCACCTGGTCGGCGCCGATCACCAAGGCGTCCGGTTCGGACAGGGAGTTCTGGCGGGATTTGAGCTCCGCCAAGATCTCAGCACCGGAGACGGGCGAGATGCCGTCTGCTTTCAAACCCTCCTTGACCGCCTCCTCGTCAACGCCCGGGCGGGTTTGGGTGAAGGGGACACCGGCGTTCCGCAGCATCGCGGCACGGGTGGCACTGCCCGAGGCCAGCACGATCCGCTCAGCCATGGGCCTTGGCCCGCTCGGCCTGGTGGCGCTGCAACAGCTTCATGATCTCAGCCGCCGTTTCCTCGATGGCGCGGCGGGTCACATCGATCACCGGCCAGCCCCGCTGGCTGTACAGGCGCCGGGCAGCGGTCACCTCCTCCCGGACCATTTCCGGATCGATATAAGCCGTCGGGTCCTGCTGCAGGGACACCAAACGGTTTCGGCGCAACAGCCCCAAGCGATCGGGCTCCTAGGTCAGGCCGACCACCAGGGGATTGTTCAGGATTTCCAACTCCAAC
>CAYNRD010000185.1:0-647 GCA_964399515.1 uncultured Mycobacteriaceae bacterium
GCGCCAGCGAGCGGGGTCGTCCGGCGGAGGAGCTCGATTACTTCGAGCGTCTGCTCCGCCGCTTCTAGGTCGCGCATGCGCGGACCCTGGGGTCTGACCCTGGGGTCCGACGAGATTATGGCCAGGGGCGGGGGGCAGGTGCGTGCGCCCGCACCATGACCTGAAGTCCGCGCCCTCACCCAACCACGATGCCCGGCCGCCCGGGACAGCCGTCGATACGCTCATTCTGCACTATACCGGGATGCAAAGCGCCGCGGCGGCCTACGCCCGATTGTGTGACCCGGAGGCTCGGGTCAGTGCCCACTGGCTGATCGACGAAAACGGCACCATCACCGCGCTGGTCGATGAGGAGCGTCGCGCCTGGCATGCCGGAGTCAGTACCTGGCTGGGCGAGAGCGATCTGAATGCCCGCTCGATCGGCATCGAGATCGTCAATCCAGGGCACGAGTGGGGCTATCGGGCCTTTCCCGAAGCCCAGGTTCTGGCCTGCATCTGGCTCGCCCAGTCGATCCTGAGCCGCTGGCCGGTCAATCCGCGCCGAATCGTTGCCCACAGCGACATTGCGCCTTTGCGCAAGCAGGACCCGGGTGAGCTTTTCCCCTGGCCGAGGCTCGCGGCGGCTGGGATCGGGCTCTGGCCCGAAGATG
>CAYNRD010000185.1:657-5403 GCA_964399515.1 uncultured Mycobacteriaceae bacterium
CCCAGCATGACCGCCCCGACCGTGAGCTCCCGAGGGTTCTCCAGGAGCTGCTGGTCAGAATAGGCTATGGTCTCACGCCGAGCGGCACCTTCGACAACGAGACCCGGCTCGTCCTCATCGCCTTCCAGCGGCACTTTCGACCGGAGCGGGTCGATGGCACCCTGGATCACCTGACCCGCGCCCGGCTCGACGGGCTTCTGGCGATGATCGGCGAGGCCTGAAGCCCACCCAGCCGGCAAGACCTTGTATCGCCCCGCAGCGGCGCCGACATCCACAAAGGGTCAGGTGACCGGATGGCCGCCTCCGCTCCGGCGGGGGAGGAAAGTCCGGGCTCCACGGAAACACGGTGCCGGGTAACACCCGGCGGGGGCGACCCCAGGGACAGTGCCACAGAAAGCAAACCGCCCCGCCGCGGCTTCGGCCCATGGCGGGGTAAGGGTGAAAGGGTGCGGTAAGAGCGCACCGCGCCGCCGGCAACGGCGACGGCACGGTAAACCCCACCGGGAGCAAGATCGAATAGGGGCGGGCCCCAGGGCATTTCGGTGCCGTTCGGACGGGCGTTCCCACCCGCCGCCCGGGTTGATCGCGCGAGGCGGCCGGCAACGGCCGGCCCAGAGGAATGGCCATCCAGCGGGGGCACCCCCGTGGACAGAACCCGGCTTACAGGCCCTCTGATCCGTTTGCCGCTGTCCCGCGCGCCGGTCGGGCCGGTGTAACACCGCTGAAGCCCCCCGATTGGACCGAATGGACGCCCCCCAATCACCGCCTTCAGCCCATGATTTCCCATGGCAGACCATGGGATACCCAGGATCACCTATCCCCGCAATTCTATCCTCAGGCTGTGGATAGAATTGGAACTTTTCATGAACATTTATAAATCCTTGGCCGCCAAGTAATCTTGAATTATCTAAAAATCAGCGGTTTGATCGGTTATGCTGAGATTAAAAGCGAGCACACCGTGATCATCATCCAGTGTTGGAAAATCGCTCAACAACGCCTGGAAATACCTGGCCAGATCGGTTTGCTTCCGTTGACGGCCCATGATTTCCCATGATATCCCATAAATAACCCGAAAGGCCCATATCGCCGGACCCGTCCGTCGCCCTGTGGGGGGAGAGGCCGGAGGGGACGCAGGGTTGGGCTCACCGTTGGGATCGGGTGCCGGGGGCGATGCGGCGGTTCACAGGACGCTTTGCCAACAAGGTCGACGCCAAGGGGCGGGTCAGCATCCCGGCCCCCTATCGGCAGATCTTGGCCGCCCAGGCCGCGGGCGAAACCACCGTCTATCTGGGCGTCAACCAGCGTTCGGGCTGCATCCAGGCCTTCACCGAAGCCTTCATGGACAAGATCGCCGACCGCATCGACGCGCTGGACATCGGCTCGGACGAGCGGGACGCCATGGAGGATGAGTACTTCGCCGCCACCCAGCTGGTCCAAACCGACCCCGAAGGCCGGATGATCATGCCCAAGGACATGGTGGCCGACGCGGGCATCGCCTCAGCCGCCCTGTTCGTCGGCAAGGGCGACCGGTTCGAGATCTGGCACCCCGACGCCTATCAGGCGCACACCGCCCAACTGCGCGAGCGGGTGCCGAACCGGGCCTTGAAGCGGGTCTCCGGCCGGGAGGCCGCCGAATGACCGCGCCCGGCCACATCCCGGTGCTGCTGGATGAGGTGCTGGCGGCCCTCGCCCCCCGGAACGGACAGCTCTATGTCGACGGCACCTTCGGCCGGGGCGGCTACTCGGCGGCGCTTCTGGCCGCAGCACCCGGCTGCCGGGTGGTGGCCATCGACCGGGATCCGGACGCCATCGCCCATGGCGCGGCCCTGGGCCGGGCCCATCCCGGGCGCCTGACCCTGATACACGGCCGCTTCTCCCAGATGGACCGGCTGGCCCCGGGGCCGGCCGATGGCATCACGCTGGACATCGGCGTGTCCTCCCCGCAAGTGGACGTGGCCGAACGGGGCTTCAGCTTCGCCAAGGACGGCCCCTTGGACATGCGCATGGGCCTGGATGGGCCGACCGCCGCCGAGGTGGTCAACACCGCCCCCGAAGGCGAACTGGCCCGGATTTTCAAGGAGTATGGGGAGGAGCGGCACGCCCGCCGCGTCGCCGCCCGCATCGCCCGCGCCCGGGCGGACGGCCCGATCACCCGCACGGCCCAACTGGCCCAGATCATCCGGGATGCGCTGCCCGCCGGCAAACCGGACGCCATCGACCCCGCCACCCGCGGGTTCCAGGGCCTGCGCATCCATGTGAATGACGAGCTGGGGGAGTTGAGCCGGGGCCTGGCCGCCGCCGAACGCCTGTTGGCGCCGGGCGGGCGGCTGGTGGTGGTCAGCTTCCATTCATTGGAAGACCGGATCGTCAAGCAGTTCCTGACCGCCCGCGGCAAGCCCCGCCCGGCGGGCTCCCGCCATCTGCCGCCGGCCAATGACGACGCCCCCGCCCCCAGCTTCGAGCTGCTGACCAAAAGGCCGATCCAGGCCGGAGACGCGGAATTGGCCCGCAACCCGCGCGCCCGGTCGGCCCGGCTGCGCGCCGCCCGCCGCACCGCGGCACCGCCGCACGCGGCCCAAGGGGAGGGCCGGCCATGATCCTGCGGGTGATGATCGTGCTATGGCTGGCGGCCGCCCTGGTCGCCGCCGCGTTGCTGTACAGGACCAGCTACCAGGTCCAGGCGCTGGAGGCCCAGCTGCGCGCCGTGAACGGCCAAATCCTGCTGGAGCAGGAGACCATCGAACTGCTGCGCGCCGATTGGGTGTTGTTGACCAACCCCACCCGGCTGCGCGCCCTGGCGGTCGATCTGACCGAGCTGGGCCCGATCACCGCCGACCAGATGCTGGACGATGTCGCCGGCCTGCCCCAGCCGCTGAAGCGCGGCGGCCCGGACCTGGCCGCCGCCTATCCGCCCCTGCCGCCACCGAACCCCCGCCGGGAGGTAACCCCATGACCACGCCCGGCCCCACCGACACCCACCTGATCGGCCGCACGGACACCCAACTGGTCGGCCGCACGGCCGAGGCCATGGCCACCGGCCGGTCGCGGCTGGTGGCGACCGCGTTTGCCATCGCCCTTGGGTTCGTCGCCGTCGGCTGGCGTCTGGTCGATGTCAGCCTGGCCGCCCCGGGCGCGGAGCCGCGCCTGGCCGCGGCACCGGCGACCCTGGCCCCGGTCGAGCGGGCCCCGATCACCGACCGCACCGGCCTGGTCCTGGCCACCACCGTGCGCAGCGCCTCGCTCTACGCCGATCCGACCCGGGTGCTGGACCCGGTTGAGGTCGCCGACCGGCTGGGGGAGGTGCTGGACGAATTGGACCGGGCCCGGGTGCTCGAACGGCTGGGGCGGACCAACCGCTTCGTCTGGCTGGCGCGCGGCCTGACGCCGGAGGAGGTCTACAAGATCAACCGGCTGGGCCTGCCCGGGCTGGGCTTTCAGACAGAGCACCGCCGGGTCTATCCCGCCGGCCGGCTGACCGCCCACGTTGTCGGCACCACCGACATCGACGGCCGCGGCCAGTCGGGCGCCGAACGGGCCTTCGACGTCCGCCTGGGCCGGGACGGCGCGCCGGTGGCTCTGTCCCTGGATCTGGGCCTGCAAGGCATCCTGTATGACCAGCTTGCCCAGGCGATGGCCGAATACCAGGCCCTGGGGGCGGCCGGGCTGATCCAGGACGTGCACACGGGTGAGGTGCTGGCCATGGCCTCCCTGCCCGACTTTCACCCCGCCAACCCCACCGCCGCCGACCAACGGGCCGGGTTCAACAAGGCCACCCTCGGCGTCTACGAGATGGGCTCCACCTTCAAGATCTTTAACACCGCCATCGCCCTGGAAAGCGGCACCGCCTCGCTGGCCAGCCGCTATGACGCCACCAAGCCGCTGCGGGTTGGCGGCCACCGCATCGACGACTATCACGGCGAATACCGGCACATGGCGGTGTGGGAGATCTTCAAGCATTCCTCGAACATCGGCTCGGCGCGCATGGCGCTGGCCTTCGGCGACGCCACCCAGCGGGACTATCTGGCCCGCTTCGGCCTGATGACGGCACCCGCCTTCGAGCTGAAGGAGATCACCCGGCCGTTGCTGCCGCCCCGCTGGCGCAAGTCAAGCACCATGACGGTCAGCTTCGGCCACGGCATGTCGGTCTCGCCCCTTCAGCTGACCACCGCCGTGGCCGCCATGGTCAATGGCGGGATGTTGATCGAGCCCACGATCGTCAAGCGCTCGGGGCCGGCACCCAAGACGCGGGTGATCGGCCCGGACACCTCGGACGCGCTGCGGCGGTTGATGCGGCTGGTGGTGGTCGATGGCACCGGCCGCCGGGCCGAAGCCCAGGGCTGGCGGGTCGGCGGCAAGACCGGCACGGCGGAGAAAAGCGGCGTCGGCGGCTATTCCAAGCGCCGGCTGCTGTCCTCCTTCGTCGCGGCTTTTCCCATGGATGATCCCCAATATGTCGTTTTCGCCATGTTGGATGAGCCCAAGGGGACGAAGGAGACCTTCGGCCGGGCCACCGCAGGCTGGGTGGCCGCCCCGATCGTCAAGGGCGTGGGCGAGCGCATGGCTCCCAAACTGGGGATCGAGCCCATGGGCGCCCATGAGCCGGCCCTGCGCGCCAAGCTGGACCTGGACCGGGCCCCGGGCCTGGGCGTCCCCCTGGCCCGGCTGGAGGAGGTGCGGGAATGAGTGCCGCCATGCCGATCGATGCGAACGACCTCGCCGGCTTGGACGGCCTGACCGCCGACAGCC
>CAYNRD010000186.1:0-5343 GCA_964399515.1 uncultured Mycobacteriaceae bacterium
GTGGATCTTGGCCAGGTAATAGGCCGTGGCCAGGCCGTGGCCGCCGCCGCCGACGATCACCGCGTCGTACTCCGCCTTCGGCTCGGGCGAGCGCCAATGGCGCTGCCAGTCCTGGTGGTGGGTGACGGCGTTGCGGGCCAGCGAGACGAAGGAAAAGGGCTGTTTTTTCATCAAGCGTTCCCTGGGGGCGGGTGGGGGGCGATCGGGTTGTCGGCAGCCAAGATGGCCAAAAAACGGCCCGAGACCGTACAGGACTTATGGCCATTGGGATAGGGGCGGTTGCGACCCGAAACCATATCCGGTGCGACATAAACGGGCCGACCGGTCAGGGCAAACGCTTTCCTCGCCCGGCCGGGCAAACTACTCTGATTCCGTCACGATGGGGACTCGGATAATCCGGGTGCTTGCCTTTGCCAGGGCTGGGGACCGGCTGTGACACTGGGTCGCGATGCCGGGAAATCCTGTCCCGGGCGCGACGGAGACCGCGTGCCGCCATGGGAAGACGATGTCCGAATTGACCGCCATGTTCGCCGATGCCGACCCGGGCCAGGCGGGGCCCGAGCGGATCGCGTTCCTGCTGATCCCGAATTTTTCCATGATCGCGTTCACCGCGGCGATCGAGCCGCTCAGGCTGGCCAACCGCACCGCCGGGCGCGATCTTTACAGTTGGACCATCCTGGCGCCCTCGGACGCGCCGGTGCGGGCGTCCAACGGGCTGAGCGTCAACGCCGAAAGCGGCGTGCAGGACTACCAGCGCCTGCATGGCCTGGACCGCACCTTCGACTGGCTGTTCCTGTGCGGGGGCCTGCGGATCGAGACCTGGTCGCCGGAGCCGATCCAGGGCTTCGTCCGGCGTGCCGAACGCCAGGGGATCAAGATCGGCGCCCTGTGCACCGCCAGCCATGTGCTGGCCCGGCTGGGCCTGTTGGACGGGCACAAATGCTGCGTGCACTGGGAGAACCTGCCCGGCTTCCAGGAAACCTTCCCGGACATCGAGGTCTCGGCGGATTTGTTCGAGGTCGATCGCAACCGCTACACCTGCTCGGGCGGCACGGCAGCGTTGGACATGATGCTGTTCTTGATCAATCAGCGCCATGGCGGCCGGCTGGCGACGGCGGTGTCCGAGCAATGCCTGCTGGACCGGATCCGCCACCCCCATGACCGCCAGCGCCTGCCGCTGCGGGCGCGGCTGGGCATCCACAACCCCAAGCTGATCGCGGCGATCGAGGTGATGGAGGCGAACCTGTCCGAGCCGTTGTCCCAGGACGCGGTCGCCAGCCACATCTCCTTGAGCCGCCGCCAGTTGGAGCGGCTGTTTCGGAAGCATATCGGCCGCTCGCCCGCGCAGTACTATCTGGAACTACGCCTTGAGCGGGCCCGGCACCTGCTCTACCAGTCCGAAATGGCGATCGTGGATCTGGCCATGGCCTGCGGCTTCGTCTCCGCCAGCCACTTCTCCAAATGCTACCGCGACCTCTACGGCAAAAGCCCCCGCGCCGAACGCCAAGCCACCCTGGAGGTGGTGGAGTGAGGTGACCCCTTTCAAAATGGGGGATTGGGGGGTGGCGTTGGAACCCACCCCGACGTTCCCCTGAGAATGTGGGGACCAAATGGTCCGCCTTACAGAACCCGGTCCAGCGCCGCGATCACCACGGCAGGGGCTTCCAGTTGTGGCAGATGGCCCAGGCCGGGGAGGGGTTCGAAGCGGGAGCCGGGCATCAGCCCATGCAAGGCCCTGCCGCGGTCGAGTGGGATCCAGGGGTCGTCGGCGCCCCACAGGATCGTCACCGGGCACCGGATCTCGCCGAACAGCGGTTCGACCTCGGTGGTGTATTTTTCATCGGCCTGGGCGAACTGGCGGTAGAAACTCTCCGCGCCCTCGGGCGTCAGCCAGGGGGCGATTAAGGCTTCGAGATCCACAGCCTGCAGGTCGGTGACCAGCGCCCCCCGGATGTAGGCCTCCACCAGCGCCCGGTGGATGTGGGGCGGCAGGCCCTGGAAGGCCGCGATGTGCCGGCCGACATGGTCGAAGAAGTCCGACCCCCAGGGGCTCAGGGCGACGACATTCATCAGCACGTAGCGCCCATAGTCCCGACCCTGCAGCAGATGGGCGCGCAAGGTGGTGGCGCCGCCGAAATCATGGGCGACCACCCGGGGGCGGTCGAGGCCCCAATAATCCAGCATTTCGGCGAACACCTGGCCCTGGACGTCCAGCGATGTGCGCTGATCGGGGCGTTTTTCCGACCGGCCATAGCCGGGCATGTCGAACCAATGCACGGTGAAGCGCCCGGCCAAGTCCGGGATCACCCGGTGCCAGGAATAGGACGACCAGGGCCAGCCATGGGCCAGGACCAGGCCGGGGCCCGACCCGGTGCGGCCAGCGGCGACCCTGCCGGCGCTGGTTTCGACGCGCTCATCCAAATGCCATGCGGTCATGGGGCCCAGGCCGTGGTCAGCGCGCTTCTGCGGTGGCCAGCCAGTCGGCGGCGCGGGCCAGCCCGCCGAACGCGAACAGATGGCAGCCGGTGATCAGGCTGTGTGGATCTTCGTTCCGGGCGGGGGCTAAGTCCGCGACGATCGCGTCCGGGGTCGAAACGGTGAACAGCTTGGTGACGTTGCGGGCTTGGGCGGTCAAGAAACCGATCGAATTGCCGACTCCGCACAGGGCCGCGTAGTGCAGCAGGCTCTTCAGGCTGGCGGGTCCCGCCAGGCCGATGGTGACCGGCAACCGGTTGCCAAGCTCGGTCCGGATCCGCCGTTCCCAGGCGGTGATCGCGCCGGCGTCGAAGCCAAATTGGGTGACCAGATGCAGATGCGCGTCGGTTTCGGCCTGGAAGGCGGTCTTCTCCCGGATCGCCTGGTCGGCGGCCGGGGCGGGGATGTCCGGGCTGCCCTCGGGATGGCCGGCAAGGCCGATGCGGGTGATGCCGACCCGATCCGGCAGCCCGGTGCGTAAAAGCGCCAGGGAACAGTCAAACGGCCCTTCCGGCCGCGCGTTTCCGCCGGCGATCACCAGGATCTCGGTTACACCCGCCTCATCGGCCAGGCGCACCAGGTGATCCCGCACCTGGTCCTGGGACCGGAAGCCACGGGCCGGCAGGTGCGGCACCGGGGTGAACCCAGCCCGGCGCACGGCGATCGCGGTGTCTTGGACGGCGGCGACGGCTTCGCCCGGCACGCTGGCGATGTACAGACGCGTGCCCGGGGCGATCACGCCCGCCACCTGGGCCAGTTTGCCGACCGCTTTCGGGCTGATTTCCAGTGACGCGCCGGTGACGAACTGCGCCACCGGATCCCGGACTGCCACGTCAAGCGCATCTACGGCCATGGTTCCATCCCCGTTCCAGGACGATCACGCTACCGGGGTGGGCACGCCCACGCCGCGTCCGGCCCCGACACCGGCTTGCCCGCCGGCGACGTCAGCGCTGGTCCAGGTGGTCGTGCTGGCCCTGGTCGTACCGGTGCCGGGCGGAATAGAACACCAGCATCATCAGCCCAATGCCCAAGCCCAAGGAGCCAATCACCCCCAGAACCAGGGCCAGATAGCCTTGAAAGCCGATTTCGGTGTCGATCGCCACCCAGGACCGGATCGCCAGCCACAGGCTGACCCCCAGGAAGGCGGCCAAAGCCACCAGCAACAGCGCGGTGCCGGTATCGGGGCGTTTCATGGGCACAGATCCTGAAGGGACGGGGACATGATGCGGACCCCATAGCCCGGCACCGGTCGCGCGCCTGTTGTCGCCATCACTCCGCCGCCAGGCGGGCGGCGGCTTGGCTGTCGAAGGTTTCCCAGGCGGCGATCAACTCCGCCTTCTTGGCCTCCGCCGTCTCAAGATGCGCCTCCTTGACGTGGCCGAAGCCGCGGATGTCCTCGGGCACCCGGGCGATGGCGACGGCCAACTCCAGCCGCTCGGCGGTCAACTCCGGCAGCAGCCGCTCGATGGTGGCCAGGTACTCGTCTCGAACGCGCCGTTCTGTCACCCGTTCCTCGGTCCAGCCGAACGGGTCGAACCGGCTGCCGCGCAGGCCCTTCATCTTGGCCAGCATGCCGAACGCCTTCAGCATCCAGGGGCCGAAGCGGCGCTTTTTCAGGTGGCCGGTATTGGGGTCCCGTTCGGACAGCAGGGGTGGGGCCAGGTGGAATTCCAGCGTGTACTTGCCCTCGAACTGCTCGGCCAGACGGGCCTTGAAGCTCGGGTCTGTGTACAGCCGCGCGACCTCATACTCATCCTTGTAGGCCATGACCTTGTAGGCGTAGCGCATCACCGCCTCGGTCAACGCGCCTCCGTCGGGCCCGGACAGGCCCAGCGCCGCCTCGCGGGCCGCCACGCTGTCCACCAAAGCCTTGTAGCGGCGGGCATAGGCGGCGTCCTGATAGGCGGTGAGCTGTTCGACCCGAAGGGCGACTTTCTCCCCAAGGGTCTCGGGCCGCGGGCGCGGGGCGGTCTTGGCCGCCTTGGGCACCGCCGGCTTGGCGACGGCCACGACCGCGTCCAGGTCATGGGCCGCCCGCCGGCCCCAATCGAAGGCACCCAGGTTCATCTTGACCGCGACGCCGTTGAGTTCGATCGCCCGGCGGATGGCCCCGGAGGACAAGGGCACCCAGCCCTTCTGATAGGCAAAGCCCAAGGTGAACAGGTTGGACGCGATGCTGTCGCCCATCAGGCTGGTGGCGATGCCGGTGGCATCCACCAGTGCCGCCCGGTCGCCGCCGCCGCAGGCGTTGACGATCAATTCCGCCATGGCCCCGCCAGGGAACTGGAAATCCGGGTTCTTGGTGAAGGCGGCGGTCACGGTCTCATGGGTGTTGATCACCGCGTGGGAGGATTTGGCGTCCAGCTTCGACAACGCTTCGGACGAGGCGCCGACCACCAAATCACAGGCCAGCAGCAGCCGGGCGCCGCCGGCCGCCACCCGGGCGGCGTGCAGTTCCTCGGCGGTGTTGGCGATCTTGACGTGGCTAACCACGGCCCCGCCCTTCTGGGCCAATCCCGCCTGATCCAGGACCGAGACGGCCTTGCCCTCCAAATGGGCGGCCATGCCCATGATGGCGCCGATGGTCACCACGCCGGTGCCGCCGATGCCGGTGATCAGCAACGGGTAGGGCCGGTCCAAGGCCGGCGGGGTCGGCTCCGGCAGCGCCTGGGCCAGCAGGCCCGCAGCCGCGTCCTGGTCCGGCTTGGCCGAGGCCGCCTTCCCCTTCTTCAAGGTGCCGCCATGGACGGTCACGAAGCTGGGGCAAAAGCCCTTCACGCAGGACATGTCCTTGTTGCAGGAGTTCTGGTCGATCTTGCGCTTGCGGCCGAACTCCGTCTCCACGGGCACCACGGACAAACAGTTGGA
>CAYNRD010000187.1:0-5336 GCA_964399515.1 uncultured Mycobacteriaceae bacterium
GCCGGCGCTTGATCACCTCCTGGATCTTGTAGTTGCGGTAGTTGATCACCGGCCGCCGGTCGAGCTCGTCCTCGGGGTCGTCGCCGCCGACCACCTCGACCCGGGCCGGGCGCGGCGCGGGGTCGGCGTCATCGTCGTCGTCGGCCGGGTCGGGTGGCGGGCCGGCATCCTCGGGGCTATCCTCGTCCGGGTCCGCCCCGTCCTCGCCGCCATCGGCCACGTCCTGGCGGCGCGATCGGGTGCGCTGGCGCCTGCGGGCCCGGCGCCGGGCGCCGGCGCTGTCCTCGCCGGTGCTGTCTTGACCGGTGCTGTCTTGACCGGTGCCGTCCTCGCCGGTGCCGTCCTCCTCACCCGCATCCGGCACCCGATCGCCGGCCCGGTCGGCCGCTTCGTCCGCGGCCTGGTCCGGGTCGGCGTCGTTTGGGGGTGCGTCCGCTGGGGCTTGGGCCCGCGCCTCGGCCTCACCGTCGCCGCCCGGGGCGGGCCCGGCTCCGGCGGCCGCGGGCTGGGGCTCGGGCGCCGGTTCGGAGACCTCCTCGCTCTTGCCGTCGATGACCGCCGTACGCTCCCGACCCGTATCCTCGGCTTCGGGGCCGTCCTCGGACGCGTCCTCCGGGCTGTCGTACGTCTCCGCGTCGTCCTCGCCCAGGTCCGGTGACGTGTCCGTGTCCCGGTCATCCGCGTCGCGGGCCGCATCCGCGCCGTCGCCCGACGCGGCACCGCCCCGGCGTCGGCTCGACCGGCGGCGCGGGGGGGCGTCGTCGTCCTCGACCATCGGCGGGCGGTCCGCGATCGGGATCCGGTAATAGTCGGAATGAACTTCGGCGAAGGCCAGGAAGCCGTGCCGGTTGCCGCCGTACTCCACGAACGCCGCCTGCAGGGACGGCTCAACCCGGGTCACCTTCGAGAGGTAGATATTGCCCTTGAGCTGCTTCTTGGAGTGGGTCTCGAAATCAAACTCTTCAAGCCGATTTCCATCCACCACCGCCACCCGGATTTCCTCCGGATGGGTGGCGTCGATCAACATGCGTCGTGCCATGATGTGCCCCTGGCGACGCCTGCGCGATCCGAATGCCGGTATGTGCGGTCCTGACTTCGAACACGGGCCTGTCGCCTCTGGTTGTGTCGGGATCGGTCGGGGAGTACGGATGGCGGATCCGCGCGACAGGCCGGGCCGGCGGCAGCCGGTTGGGCCAGCGGCGAAGCTGATCCGGGCGATCCGATAACGCGTGTGCCCCGGCCTGCCCCTCTGTTGCTACGGGTGTTGCTTACAAGATCGCGGTTCCCGACCCGGCACGATCCCCCGACCGAGCCGAACCGGGCGCCGCGCGCCGAAATAGTCTGGCCGGACCTGGCGGATGGGCATGCCCCATGCCGCCACCCCCGGCCGCGTGAAACCGAAAAGCACCGTGATGGCCGACATCCGCGCACCTGGGCAGCGGTCGACCCCACGGGTTCGGGCCGGACCTGGGTCATGCCCAACCAGGGGCCAGACCCGCCCCGACCCAGGCGGAATCCCAAACGCCACAATAGACGGCGGTGGACGGAACCACAATTGCGGAAATTCCCCCGGGGGACGCGGCACCCAGGCCCGCCCCCCGATTTTTCTCAACCAAACTCTAACCACAGTCCTTGAACAATTTGATTCTAATGAATTATGCTGGGGTAGTTTCAGGGCAGGCGCAGTGCGGCCCGATCCTGGAACCCCCCGATCGTCCGGCAACCAGGCGCGACCATGCTGCACGCGTTTCTCAACAGGCTGATTCTGCGCTCCGGCGCCCGATCCCTGCGCGCGGCGGTGGTGCTGGTTTTGTTCGTGCTGTTCGCGTTGAGTGCCGCGGTCACCGGCCGGGCGGCCGAGGTGACCGATGTCCGGATCGGCGACCATGGCGCCTTCACCCGGTTCGTGCTGGATGTTTCGGGCAACGGGTCGTTCCAGGTCTTCGCGCTGGACCAGCCGGCCCGGATGGTGATCGACCTGCCCGGCCACGCCTGGACGGCGGAAACGCTGCCGGCCCGCCCGGCGGGCGTGGTGCGGGCCTACCGCCATGGCCGGTTCAAGCCCGATGTGATGCGCGTGGTCCTGGATTTGGGCCGTCCCGCCCTGGCCCGGGATGTGTTTTATCTCTCGCCCCGGGACGGGAGGCCGGCCCGGATCGTCATCGATTTGGAGCCGGTGCCGCACGACCGGTTCGCGGCCCAGTTGGACCAGCGCTGGGACGGGATGACCGGGGACACGGCCCCAGCCGACGGCCAGGCCACGGCGGCGTCACGGGGCGCACCCCTGGCCCTGGCCAGCGCGGTGGCAGCCGCCGTGCCTGTCCCTGCGCCGGCGGCGCCGGCCCGGGCGACAGCCCCGGCCCCCGCCCGCGCCGGCCTGGTCCTGCCGCCGCGCAAACCGCCGCCGCCCACATCCTTCGCCGAGCGGCTGGTGATCGCCATCGATCCGGGCCATGGCGGCATCGACCCGGGCGCGATCGGCGCCGGCGGCAGTTTTGAAAAGGACATCGTGCTCGCCACCGCCCAGAAGCTGAAGGCGATCCTGGAACAGAACCCGCGTTACCGCGTGGTCATGACCCGGGAGCGGGACACCTTCCTGCGCCTGCGGGAGCGGGTCGGCATCGCCCGGGCTGCCAACGCCGATATCTTCCTGTCCCTGCATGCCGACAGCCTGCCCCAGGCCTATGTGCGCGGGGCGTCGATCTACACCCTGTCGGAAACCGCCAGCGATGCCGAGGCCGCCCTGCTGGCCCAGCGGGAAAACGCCGCCGATCTGATCGCCGGCGTCGCCTATGACCCCGCCGACGCGGTGACCAATTCCATCCTGATCGACCTGGCGCAGCGCCTCAGCCAAAACGAATCCCGGGTCTTGGCCGACCGGCTGGTGGACAGCCTGGGCCAAGCCGGCAAGGTGCTGGCCAAACCCCGGCGGGAGGCGGGCTTCGTGGTGCTGAAGGCCCATGACGTGCCGTCGGTGCTGGTTGAACTGGGGTTTCTGTCCAACACCGAGGACGAGCGGCTGTTGAACACCGCCGAGTACCAGCGGACCCTGGCCCGGGCGATGGCCGAGGCGATCGACGCCTATTTCGCCTGGCAGCACGCCGTGCACCGATCCTGACCGCCCGGCCCGGGCGGGGCTCCAACCGTCACATTTCGCCCTTATCTGTGCCGTACCGCGTAGGGTATAGGGACGGGTGTACGGGACCCTGGCCGGCCTGTTCGGCGTTCGTTTGGGCAGTGTGCGGCACACCCCCTTGTTGGCAGAGTGAACCATGCGGATCTTGGGTTGGTTAGCGTCGGCATTCGTGATCTGCGCCGTTCTGGGCGCGGGTGCTGTGGCCTATGGCGTGCACCATTTCAGCCAGGACCTGCCCGACCACGCCCACCTGGCCGACTATCAGCCGCCGGTGGTCACGCGCCTGTATGCGGGCGATGGCCGCCTGTTGGCCGAGTATGCCGAGGAAAAGCGCGTCTTCGTCCCCTTCGAGGCGATCCCCGGCCATGTGGTCCAGGCGTTCGTCTCCGCCGAGGATCAGCATTTCTGGCACCACCCGGGCATCGACCCCCTGGGCATCGCCCGGGCGATGGTGACCAACCTGCGCCAACTGGGCTCGGGCCGCCGGCCGGTGGGGGCGTCCACCATCACCCAGCAGGTGGCCAAGAACTTCCTGCTCACCAATGAGGTGTCGGTCACCCGCAAGGTGCGGGAAGCGCTGCTGGCACTCAGGATGGAGCGCAGCTTCACCAAGGAGCAGATCCTGGAGCTGTACCTGAACCAGATTTTCTTCGGCCGGCGCGCCTATGGCATCGCCGCCGCGTCTTTGGCCTATTTCAACAAGCCGCTGGCCGAACTGACCATCGCCGAGGCCGCCTATCTGGCCGCCCTGCCCAAGGCGCCGAACAACTACCACCCCACCCGCCACCCCGACGCGGCGGTGGGCCGGCGCAACTATGTGATCGGCCGCATGCTGGAAGACGGCGCGATCACCGCCGAACAGGCCCAAGCGGCGATCCAAGCCCCCCTGCAAACCTTCGCCCGACCGGAAAGCGACGTGGTCACCGCCGCGTTCTTCGCAGAGGAGACCCGGCGCGGCCTGGTCGATTTGTACGGTGAGGACGGGGTCTATGGCGGCGGGCTGACCGTCAAGACCACCCTGGACCCGCGCCTGCAGGCCGCCGCCGATCGGGCGTTGATGGCCGGCCTGGAGGCCTATGACCGGCGCCATGGCTGGCGCGGCCCCGTGGCCCGCTTGGAAGATTTCGATGACTGGCCGGGGCAGTTGGCGGCGATCGACCGGCCCGCGGCGGCCCGGGACGGCTGGCGGCTGGCCGTGGTGCTGGAAGTGGGGGCCGAGGTGGCGTGGCTGGGCATGGCCGACCGCACCCAAGCGGTGATCCCGCTGGAGGAGTTGCGCTGGGCGCGGCCGTGGCGGGAAGGCCAGCGGCTGGGCCCCGCCATCCGCCGCGCCGATGACGCCTTGGCTTTGGGCGATGTGGTGCTGGCCGAGCCGATCCCGGATGCGGCCCCGATCCCGGTGACGGTGGGCGGCACCGATACCCAGTTGTTCCCCTATGGCCTGCGCCAGGTGCCCGACGTGCAGGGGGCGCTGGTGGCGCTGGATCCGCACACCGGCCGGGTGCTGGCGATGACCGGCGGCTACAGCTTCCGCGACAGCGTGTTCAACCGGGCGACCCAGGCCCGCCGCCAGCCCGGCTCCGCCTTCAAGCCGGTGGTCTATCTGACCGCACTTGACCAGGGGTACACCCCGTCATCGGTGATCCTGGACAGCCCTCTTGCGATTGACCAGGGGCCGGGCCTGGACCTGTGGCGGCCCAGGAACTATTCAGGCGACAGCCTGGGGCCCGTGCCCATGCGCGTCGGCATCGAGCGCTCCCGGAACCTGATGACCATCCGCATCCTGCGGGAAATCGGCCTGGACGCGGTTCGGGATCAGGCCGTGGCGCTGGGCGTCTATGATGACATGGACCTGTTTTATTCCATGGCCCTGGGTGCGGGGGAGACCACGCCGCTGCGCATGGCCGCCGCCTATGCGGTCATGGTCAATGGCGGCCGCCAGATCACGCCGCCGCTGATCGACCGCATCCAGGACCGCAACGGCCACACCATCTTCGCCCATGACCTGCGCACCTGCCCGGACTGCCGCCAGGCCGAATGGCAACCGGGCCTGGAGGCGCCGGACCTGCCGGATGACCGGCCCCAGATCGCCGACCCGATCAGCGCCTATCAGATGGTCACCATGCTGGAAGGGGTGGTCCAGCTCGGCACCGCCCAGCGCCTGAAGCGCGTCGGCAAGCCCCTGGGCGGCAAGACCGGC
>CAYNRD010000188.1:0-5311 GCA_964399515.1 uncultured Mycobacteriaceae bacterium
GGTCGGCCCCCGGCCGAGGGTCGGCCCCCGGCCGAGGGTCGGCCCCCGGCCGAGGGTCGGCCCCCGGCCGCGATCTACTTCCACGGCGGCGGCTATGTCACCGGATCGGTGGATCAGGCGGCGGCGGAAGCCGCCCATCTGGCGCTGGCGCTGGGGGCGGTGGTGTTCTCCCTGTCCTACCGCCTGGCGCCGGAACATTACTACCCGGCGGCCCTGGATGACGCCCGGGACGGCATCGAATGGGTGTTGGGCGGAGCGGCCCGGGCGTTTGGCGCCGATGCCGACCGCGCGGTCCTGGCCGGCCATTCCGCCGGCGGCGGGCTGGCCATGGCGGCGGCGCGGCTGTTGGCGTCCCGGGGCGGGCGGGTGCCCGCGGCGCTGTTGCTGCTGTGCCCGTGGCTGGACCTGACCTTGTCCCAGGCGTCGGTCACGGCGTTCGGCAGCGGCTTCGGCCTGGACCGGGCTGATTTGGCCCATTACGCGCGCCAGTATCTGGGCCCGCTGGGCGATGCGCGGGATCCGCTGGTCTCACCGGCGATCTTCCCGGAGCCCGTGACCCTGCCGCCGACGGTGATTCTGGCCGCGGCCTGCGACCCGCTTCGGGATGAGGCGTTGCTGCTGGCGCGGCACCTGGACGCCTGCGGCGTGCCGGCCGAAACCCTGGTCGCGCCCGGCATGATCCATGCCTTCCAGGCTTGGCCGGATTTCATCCCGGCGGGCCAGCCCCATTACCGGGCGGCGGTGGCGGCGGTGCGGCGCCATCTGCCGGGGTGAGTGCCGCCAAGCAGTCCAACAGGGCGGCCAGCGGATCCTGCCCCTGCCACAGCCCAGCCGGCGGCATGATGAAATCCGCGCCGGCGGCCGCCAGGTCGGCGATGCGGGCCGGGTCCGCCTCCGCGATCGCGGCGACGCACGGCGTCTCCACCATGCGCGCCCACCAAGCGACCGTATCCCCCAGGGCCAACCAGCCCGCATCCACGGCCGGGGGGCCGAAGCGCACGTAATCGGCGCCCTTTTCGGCCGCGATCAGCCCGGCGTGCCGGCCGGGCCCGCAGCGGGCGCCCAGGATCATGCCGGTGCCCACCTGCCGGCGCGGCCGGGCCACGGCCTGGGCCATGGCGGCCTCGTCGTCCTCCTCCAGGCCGGTCAGATCCACCTCGATGCCGTCCAGGCCCAGATCCAAAGCCCGCTCGGCATCGCCGCCGATCAGGACCACCGCGCAGTCCCGGGCTTGGGCCAACCCCGCGACCACCCGGATGGCGTCCTCGGCCCAGCCGGCGGGCACCAGCACGGCCGGCAGCCGCACCCGGGCCAGGACCCGGTCCAGATGGCTGGCCACGGCCTCGGTCGCGTGGTCGGGCAGGGGCAAGTAAAGTTGGGGCGGGGAGGCGGGCATGGGCATGGGCGATCGAAACACTCCGGCGTTCGATAGCAGAGTTTTCGGTTCACCCAAATTCAACCTTTGACGGTCAGGGTGAGGCGCACGTGTCTTGACGGCGGCGGCGGTTGTCCGCTACCCCGCCCGCTCAAAGAATTCGAAATGCATTATCGACAAAATGTTTGCAAAAGGGGGGGACGCGGTGTCGGTCAAAGCGCAGACTGTCTCCTACACCCGTACATTGTCGCGGCTGGCCGAAGGGAAGAACATCAACCCCCATTCCCTGCTGGCGACCGACTATCTAAACCATTTCAATGAAATCGTCATGTTTTTGGATATGCTTCCGTCCATGCCGGAATGCATCGACGATGTGAAGGAATGGCAGCCCAAGACCTATGTGGAGCATTTCCGGGACAGCGTGTTCACCCACAAGGATCTGGCGATCACCTGTTATGAGAACGCGCCCCCATCCTATCGCCAGCCGTTCGATCTGACCGTCGATGAAATCAACGCCATGATCGCTGAGGCCGTGCCGCGCATCGAAGGCGTGATCGCCGAGGGCGACGCCGAGAAGCTGGAATTCACCGTCACCAGCTTTTCCCAGGATCTGCAAAAGAAGATGGACGTGGTCAACGGCATCATCAACGCCACCTTGCCGGTGGAGGACCATGAGGCGTTTGGCCAAAAGCTGGCCCAGTCGGAAATCGACGCGTTGTTCGACTGACCCTGGGGGCCGGTCAGGTGGCCAGCAGGTCCAAGGCCGCGTCGCACGCCTCTTGGGCGGTGATGCCGAAATGGGGGTAAAGCTGGCCCGCGGGCGCCGAGGCGCCGAAGCCCAGCATGCCGACGAAGCGCCCCGTTTGTCCCAAAAAGCGATGCCAGCCCTGGCGCACCCCAGCCTCGATCGCCACCCGCACGCCGTCCTCGGGGCCGAGCACCCGCTGCTGATAGCCGGTGGGCTGACGCCAGAACAGCGCCTCGCACGGCACCGAGACCACCCGGGCACCATGGCCCTTTTCGGCCAGCAGGTCCCGGGCCTGCAGGGCGATCGCCACCTCGGACCCACTGGCCATCAGGGTGACGGCGCGCCCGCCATGGCCGTCCGGCGCTTCGGCCAGCACATAGGCGCCCAACGCGGTCAGGTTCTCGTCGGTGTGGTCGGTGCGCACGGTCGGCAGGCCCTGCCGGGTTAGCGCCAGCACCGACGGCGTCTGGCGCGCCGCCAGGGCCAAAGCCCAGGATTCGGCGGTTTCCACCAGATCGGCGGGGCGGAACACCAGCAGGTTCGGCATCGCCCTCAGCGCCGCCAGATGCTCGACCGGTTGGTGGGTCGGGCCATCCTCGCCCAGGCCGATCGAATCATGGGTCATCACATAGATCACCCGCTGGCGCATCAGCGCCGACAGGCGCATCGCCGGCCGGCAGTAATCGGTGAACACCAGGAACGTGCCGCCGAACGGGATCACGCCGCCATGCAGGGCCAGCCCGTTCATGGCCGACGCCATGCCGAATTCCCGCACCCCGTAGCGCACATACTGGCCGCCATAGGTCGGCGGTGCGATGTCGGCGATCGCCTTGACGCGGGTGTTGTTGGAGCCGGTCAAATCGGCGGAGCCGCCGACCAGCTCCGGCAGGGCCGCGACCAGCCCGTCCAGCACCTGGCCGGAGCATTGCCGGGTCGCCAGCTTGGGGCGGTCCTGGCTGGCCGCGCGCTTGATGGCGTCGATCACCGGCGCCGCCCGGTCCGTCACCGACCCCTCCAGGGCCGCCAACAGCTCCGCCTTCTGGGGCGAGCCGTCCAGGCGCGCCTGCCAGGTGCTGTGATCCTCCCGGTGGCGGGCGCCCGCCGCGCGCCAGGCGGCGATGATCGGCTCGGGGATCTCGAACGGCCCGTGCGACCAGCCGATCGCGGCCCGGGCGCCGGCAATCTCCTCGCCGCCCAGGGGCGCGCCATGGGCGGCGGCCGTGCCGGCCTTGGTGGGCGCACCGAAGCCGATCGTGGTCTTGCAACAAACCAGGGACGGCCGGTCACTGGCCTTGGCCGCCGCGATCGCGCCATCGACGGCGTCGATGTCATGGCCATCCACCGCCGACACGTCCCAGCCATAGGCGCGGAATCGCCCTTGGGTGTCGTCGCTGAACGCCAGGTCCGTCGGACCGTCGATGGAAATGCCGTTGTCGTCGTACAACACGATCAGCTTGCCCAGGCGCAGGTGCCCCGCCAGGGACGCCGCCTCGTGGCTGACGCCCTCCATCAGGCAGCCGTCGCCGGCGATCACATAGGTGTGGTGATCGACCAGCGCGGCGCCGAACCGGGCGGCCAGCAGGCGTTCGGCCAAGGCCAGGCCGACCGCCATGGCCAGCCCCTGGCCCAACGGGCCGGTGGTGGTCTCGATCCCGGCCTCCACCTCCACCTCGGGGTGGCCGGCGGTGATCGCGCCCAGCTGGCGGAACCGCTTGATCTCATCCAGGGTCAGCCGCTCATAGCCCAGCAGGTGGTTGACAGCGTATAGCAGCATGGAGCCATGGCCCGCCGACAGCACGAAGCGGTCCCGGTCGGGCCAGTCCGGGGCCGCGGGGTCCAGCTTGATGTGGCGGGTAAACAGCGCCACCGCGGCATCGGCCATGCCCATGGGCATGCCGGGATGGCCCGACTTCGCCTGTTCGACCGCGTCCATGGCCAGGGCACGGACGGCATTCGCCAAATCTTTGGGGCTGACGGGCGTCGACATCGCGGACGGGCTTTCGATGCGTGGCGGTCTGGGGCGCCGCCCTTGGGAAAAGCGGCAGCAAACTGCCCAGTCGGCCTGACCGCGTCAACCGCGCTTGACCGGCCCCCCATCCGAGACTTAAACACATAGATGAGAAAGCAAGGTTATCCTTTCGGATCCATTGATGTTTTCATCAATTTGAGCAAACAGGTTTCGGAACCGACCCGGGGTGAGACCCCTGGGGCTGCGCGCGGGGGTGGAGATGGGACAGGTCACCGAACAGCTGAGCCGGTTGGAGCAGGCGCTGGCCCGGCTGGAGCAGTCGGCGCACGGCCTGCAAACCCGCCACGCGGATGCCCAGCGCGCCGCACTGCGGGCACCCCAGGCCGCGGACGCCCAGGCCCTGGCGGTGCGCGGCCCGGCCCCGGCGCCCGCCGATCACGAACCTTTGCTGGACGATGCCACCACCCGCGCCATCGCCGCCCGGGTCGACCACGCCATCGGGCGCCTGGAAGCCCTTTTGAACCCCGTATGACCGCACCGCCATGGCCCGTGTCGACATCACCCTGAACGACCGCGTCTTCCCGATCGCCTGCGAGGATGGCCAGGAGGGCCGCCTGATGGAGATCGCCGGCTATGTCGATGACAAGCTGCGGGAGATCAAAACCGGCATCGGCACCGCCAGCGACATGCATTTGCTGGTCATGGCCGGGCTGATGGTCGCCGATGAGCTGCTGGACGCGCGGGAGGAATTGGCCGGCGAGCGGCAAAGCCGGGAGGGCGCCTTGGCCCAGGCCAAATCCCAGGCCCAGCGAGCCTTGGCCGCGGCCGAGGAGGCGAAGGCCAGGGCCGACCGGGCCCAGTCCGAGGCCTCCCAGCAGGTCGAAGGCCTGAAGGCCGCCTTGGCCGAGGCCGGGGACGACCCGGCGGTCGCGGCGGCGATCGGCCGGTTGGCCGATCGCGTGGAAGCCCTTGCCCTGGCCCTGGAGCGCACTTAGGTTCAAACGCTCGGGAGCGGGGCTGCGCGGTGCGTCAGGCGACTTTATCCCTGGGGCCGATGATCTTCCTTAAGGGAGCTGTCCCTGTCGGGGTCCACTTTCCCAGCATTGGGGACCCTGGCAACACGGCGCCCACCTGCTTAGCAGGGCCCAAAAGGAGATAACACCCGCCAACGGCCGACGCGGCTCCGCGTCCCGAGTTTCGCCCGCCAAGGATCCCATGC
>CAYNRD010000189.1:0-5283 GCA_964399515.1 uncultured Mycobacteriaceae bacterium
CCTTCGACGCGGCGGTGGCGGCCGGCTTCACCCTGCAGGTGGTCGAACCACACCAGAACGGCCCGGCCGGCGACTTGCCAATCCTGCTGCACCACGCCAAGACCGGCCAAACCCGGGTGATCTGCGGCCAGGGGCCGGCGCCCGCCGGGGCGACCATCGCCCATTACCGGGACCATCTGGGCTTGGACCGGGTGCCCGGTACCGGGTATCTGGCGACCGTTGTTCCAGGCGCGTTCGACGCCTGGTGCCTGATGCTGCGTGATTACGGAACCCTGCCATTGGCCGAGGTTCTGGAGCCGGCTATCTACTACGCCGAGACCGGCTTTCCGGTCCTGGAACGGATCGCCGCTGCCTTGCACGGGGTCGAGGATCTGTTCCGGGACCATTGGCCCGGCTCCGCGGCGATTTGGCTGGATCAGGGCGCAGCACCCCGGGCCGGGGACATCTGGCGGCTGCCGGCCCTGGCGGAAACGTACCAGCGCCTGGCCCGGGAGGCGGACATGGCGCCCAACCGGGACGCCGGCATCGACGCCGCCCGCAGGGCCTGGTCCCAGGGCTTCGTCGCAGAGGCGATTGACCGGCACCTGCGCGACCACGAAGCCCTGGATGTCTCCGGCCGGGCCCACAAGGGAGTCCTGACCGGCGCCGACATGGCCGGCTTCGAGGCCCAGTATGAAGAACCGCTGCGCTATACCTATCACGGCCATACGGTGTGCAAGACCGGCCCTTGGGGGCAAGGTCCCGTCTTCCTGCAGCAATTGGCGCTGCTGGACGGGTTCGATGTCTCCCGCATGGACCCGACCGGCCCCGATTTCATCCATCTGGTCACCGAGTCGGCCAAGCTGGCCTTCGCGGACCGGGATGCCTATTACGGCGACCCGGCCGATGGGCAGGTGCCGATCGCGGCCCTGATGTCGAGGTCCTACAGCCTGTTCCGGCGCCGGTTGATCGACATGGACCAGGCCAGCCTGCTGTTGCGCCCGGGCGTGCTGGGCGAGGCGCCGCCGGTGATCCCGAACTACGACTCGACCGGTGTTCGGGAGGGGCCGCTGACCGCGGCCTTCAGCGGGGCGGGAGAGCCGACCGTGCGCGGCGATATCGGCACGGGGGACGAGTTGCGGGCCCAGGGCGGCGACACCTGCCACGTCGATGTGGTGGACCGGAGGGGCAATCTGGTCTCCGCCACGCCGTCGGGCGGTTGGCTGCAAAGCTCCCCCGGCATTCCGGACCTGGGCTTCTGCCTGAACACCCGCGCCCAGATGTTTTGGCTGCGGGACGGGTTGCCCTCCAGCCTGGCACCCGGGCGCCGGCCGCGCACCACCCTGACCCCGACCCTGGTCGAGCGGGACGGCCGGGGCACGGTGGCCTTGGGCACACCCGGCGGCGACAGCCAGGACCAGTGGTCGCTGACTCTGTTCCTGCGCCGGGTTCACCATACTTCGGACTGGCAGGAAAACATCGACCTGCCGATGTTCCACACCACCCACATGCCGTCCAGCTTCTGGCCCCGGGAAACGGAGTTGGGCGTGCTGAAGGTGGAAAGCCGCCTGCCGCAGGTGACGGTGCAGGAGTTGGCCCGGCGTGGCCATGTGATCGTGGATGCGGGCCCGTGGTCGCTGGGGCGCCTGTCGGCGGTCGAACGCCTGGAAACCCGCGCGGGCCCCGTCCTGAAGGCGGGGGCGAACCCGCGCGGCGCCCAGGGCTACGCGGTCGGCCGGTGAGCCCGAACCCATAGGATGGCCCGATGATCGCGGCGCTGGCGCCGGTACTGGCGCCGGTGTTTCTGATCGTGGCCCTGGGCTATGGCTGGGCGCGGCTGAAGCGCCCCTGGCCGGCGGAGTTCATCACCGGGCTGATGACCCAGGTCGGCACGCCCGCCTTGGCGTTCAGCACCATGACCGGCTTCGACCTGGACCTGGCCAGCTTCACCACCATGGCCGTGGCCAGCCTGGTGGCGGTGGCCGGCTTCGCCGCCGCGGGCGCGGCCGTGTTGGCGGCGGCCCGCATGCCCATCGCCCCCTATCTGCCCTGCATCATGCTGCCCAACACCGGCAATATGGGCCTGCCCTTGGCGCTGTTCGCCTTTGGGGAGGCCGGGCTGGCCCTGGCCGTGTCGATCACGGTGGTGATCATGGTGCTGCACCACACGGTGGGGGCGGCGCTGTCTTCGGGCCGGGTGAGCCTGCGGGCGGTGCTGGCCCAGCCGATCCTCTGGGCGGTCTTGGCCGGCATGGCGGTGATCGGCTTCGAGCTGGCCGTGCCGGCCTGGCTGAAGAACACCGTCGACCTGATGGGCGGCATGGTGATTCCGCTGATGTTGACGGCCCTGGGCGTGTCCTTGGCCAAGCTGACGGTCAAGACCGTGCGGCCGGCCGCCGTGGTCGCCTTGGCCCGGCTGGGCCTGGGCTTTCCGATCGGGCTTGGCGTCGCGGCGTTGTTCGGGCTGGAGGGGGCGGCGGCCGGGGTGATGATCCTGCAATGCACCATGCCGGTCGCGGTGTACAATTATCTGTACACGGCGCTGTTCAATGGCCCGGAAGAGGATGTGGCCGGGGCCGTGGTGCTCTCGACGGTGATCAGCTTCCTAACCCTGCCGTTCCTGGTCGGCTGGCTGATCGGCGCCTGATGGGTCAGCTGGTCACCGGCACCCAGGCGCCTCTGCCGTCCTGGCAGACGGTGGTCAGCACCGCCTCCTCCTCCCCGGCGATGACCACGGTTTGCTCCAACTGCCGGCAGATTTGGCCGTTCTTGCGCTTGAACACGGCGCCGGCCGCCACCGACCCGTGATGGCCGCTGTGCGGATTGCGCCAGTAGACCGGTTTCTTGACCGGACCGGCCAGCGCCCTGGACGAGGCTTCCCGGGCGGCGAACCGATCGACGCGGTCCAACTGCCGGCCGACATCATTGCCGATCAGCCCGCCCGCGATGGCCAGGCCGGCGGTGGCGGCCAGCTGCCCCGCGCCCGAGCCGATCTGCGAGCCCAAGAACCCGCCCAATGCGGCCCCGCCCGCCGCCCCCAGGGTTTGCCGGGGCGCTTCGCGCAGGCCGACGCAGCCGGACAGAACCAGGGCGGCCAGAACCGCCGCCAAGGCCGCCGGGCGGCCGCCGAACCGGTGTGATGTCATGGACACATCCTCAGGAGTGATCATCGATGACCGCGCGGACCGTGAGCGCGCCCCATATACCCACCCTACGCGCGCAACCGTGACCAAACGGGAGCATCCTGGGGCGATTTGGTGGCGGCGCCCGAACTAGCCGTTGCCGCCCTCGATCTCCGCCCGGCGCGCCTTGTAGACCGCCTCCGGGATCAGGCCGCGCTTGAACATGCTGTCCGGGCGAACAGGGCCTGGCGGGTGTTCTCCCCCGCCTGGTCGTCGTCCTTGAATTCGGCGCCGGTTTCGGTGTCGGCATGGCCCGACGATGCCGCCGGCATGGTGAACAGGTCTTTCTTGCCCGACTCCGAGAATAGATTGACGGTGCGACGGTCACGGCGCATTGCGGCCTCGTTCGGCTGGGATTATCTCTTCGGCAGAAACACTATCACCCTTTCGGAGCCCGTCCCCATGACCAAATCCCGCCTGATCCGGATCGGCATCGCCTGCGCCTGCGGCTTCGTGCTCGCGGCCGTGATCGCCTGGTACTCGGTCGAGTTGGACATCCAACAGGCCCAGGAGCGGGCCCAAGGCACCGTGTTCGCCGCCTCCGGCGCCAATGTGGGCGGGCCGTTCGAACTGGTCGACGGCGCGGGCCAGACCCGCACCCATGAGGATTTCGACGGCAAGCACCTGCTGATCTATTTCGGCTACACGTTCTGCCCGGACATCTGCCCGACCGACGTGGCCCAACTGGGCCAGGTCATGGACATCCTGGGCGACGATGCCGACGGCCTGCAGCCGATCTTCATTTCCGTCGATCCCGAGCGGGACACGCCCGAGGTGGTCGGCAATTACGTTGCCGCCTTCCATGACGACATCGTCGGCCTGAGCGGCACGCCCGAGCAAATCCGGGAGACCGCGCGCACCTTCCGGGTGTTCTACCAGCGAGTCGAGCATCCGGATTTCGATTACTACCTGGTTGACCATTCGGCATTCTTCTACCTGATGGGCCCGGACGGGGTGAACCGCAGCATCTACGCCCACGGCACCTCGCCCGAGGACATGGCCGTCTCGATCCGCGCCCATTTGTAGCAGATCAATGCCCAGCCCCACTGCCCCTGTGTTAAGGTCACGCTACACTGAACCGGGGGATGGAGATGCGGATTGGTGGCAAACTGACGGTGGCGGGGCTGATGATGCTGGCCCTGGGCGGATGCGTGACCACCAGCCAAGAGCGGACCCAGGCCGCGCAGACCGAGTTGCTGGGCCTGGAGCGGGACGACCTGTTGACCTGCGCCGGCGCGCCCGACCGGGAAAAGATCACCGAGACCGGGGAATTCTACACCTATGAAACCCTGCAGCAGGAGCTGGTCTCCACCCCGGTGTTCACCACCTTCGGCAGCGGCATCGGCCTTGGCGTGCGCTTCCGGCGGTCTCCGTTCATCGCCTCGCCGCTGATCACGCGGGTGCGCACCAATGCCTGTGCGGCCACCTTCACCCTGACCGACGGGGCGGTGTCCGAGCTGACCTACAGCCGCACCAACCCGCGCGCCGGGCGCACCTTCAGCAGTTCGGCCTGCCTGTCCCTGGTGCAAACCTGCCTGGCCCTGCACGGCACCGCCGCCACGGCCCCCCAGGCCAGCATTGTTCCCGCCCCGGCCCAAGACGGCTCCTGATCGGGGGCACGGCCGCGCGCCCCGTCGCCCGCATCGGGATTTTGACGTTTACGTTAACGTAAATTAGAACGATACCAGAAACCAGACGCCGGTGGCCGTGGAAAACGGCGCGCGGACAAGGCTTGGTGTCGCATCCGGCCTCGACAAGTCCGGGGTGCGGGTCTATGTCCCCTGCTTCTTTGCGAATGGTTTTCCGGCGTCGGCGCGGCAGGCCCAGCTGCCCGACGCGCGCCGACAAAATCAGTGTGTGGAGGAAGGTGTCGCCATGAAGATCCTGGTCCCGGTCAAACGGGTGGTCGATTACAATGTCAAGGTCCGGGTCAAGGCCGATCAGACCGGCGTCGATCTGGCCAATGTCAAGATGTCCATGAACCCGTTTGACGAAATCGCTGTGGAAGAGGCGATCCGGCTGAAGGAGGCCGGAAAGGCCGAGGAGATCGTGATCTTCTCCGCCGGACCCAAGCAGGCGCAGGCGAACAGCCGGTTCGGTGTTCGTCTCGGCGTACGCCAGC
>CAYNRD010000190.1:0-5228 GCA_964399515.1 uncultured Mycobacteriaceae bacterium
GAATGTCATCACCGTCCTGGCCGAGGAGTTCACCCCCGCGGCCATGGAGTTCCACCGCCGGGAGATGGGCAAGAAGGGCTATCAACTCGCCGGCCCGGTGCGCCCGCACCACTTCTATCTCACCGACGGCACCAGCACGCCCAGCACCTGCTTCGACGGCAAGGCCTATTACGCGGCCACCTTCGTCCGCACCGGGTGATCGCCCCGGCCTTCCAGGGTGGGGCCGTGTCTTCACCGGGCTGAAATAGTTCAGTTTTTTGACGCAGTGGTGGGGCCAGTTCGAATGGCCTCGACACGGGTCGCGACCGGTCTTGGCCGCCCCCCGCAAGGGCCCCCAAACAGCCGCCGCCGGCGGCCGTATGGATTTCGGGTCCGGTTTCAGCTCCCGCTCGGGCGTGTCCCCACGATTATTTGATCGTGGTGTTTGGCGATCAAAACCACTTCTTAAATAAGCAGCCTCCATTATACGGTGTGAGCAGGATCGCATCATCGTGCCGGCCGGCGCGCGGGCGATCCCACGGTTCTTGAGATGGAAGGCGGCAGCCATGGCCGACGGCACCCGTAGCGTGAGCATCCGCGCGAAGATCACCTTGGCGGTGTTTCTGATCTTTCTGGCTTCGGCGATCAGCGGCGGCATCGGCCTGATCTCCCTGGAGCGGATCTCGGGCAGCCTGGCCACCCTCGCCGATCAACGCCTGCCCGAACTGCAAGCCAGCCAAACGGTAACCGACCTGGCCGGCACGGTCGCAGGCGCCGTGCCAACCCTGATCGCCTCCCGGGACGCGGGGACCTTGGCCAGCCGGGCGACGGCACTGGATCAGACCTTCCAGGACCTGGACGCCGCCGCCGGCGCCATCGACGGTGCCGCCGGCGCGGATCTGGCGGCCAGTGTCACCGCCCTTGCCAACACCGCGGCCCCGCTGCGCGCGGCGATCGCCGATCGGCTGGCGGCCGAAGCCCGGCTGGATGGGACGATCAACGCCGTGTTCGCCGCCAAGCGGGACGTGGACGCCAGCCTGAACCCGTATCTGGAGGCCAGCGGCGCCCGCACCGAGGGGGCGATCGACCTGTTGCTGGCCGATCCGGAGGGCAACTTCCTGGCCCTGTTCGACCTGACCGGCCTGTTCGGCTTGACCCAGACCACCCAGCAATTGCGCAATCTGACCAACCAAATGGTTACCGAAGCCCTGGACGGCGCCCGGGCCGAGACGCCGGCGGCGCTGGACGGACACCAGGCGCAGTTGGATGAGTTCCGGCGCTGGGTCCATGACGCCAATGGCGGCCTGGCCGGGGATTTTTCCGATGACTCCCGGCAATTGCAGGCGTTGATCACCGCCCTGGTCGATCTGGTCACCTCCCAGGAGGACGGGCCGCTGGCGCTGCGCCGTCAGGTGATCGCCCAACAGGCCGCCCAGGCCCAGGCCGTCGCCCGGATCGAAACCGCCCTGGCCGACCTGCTGGCGGCCGCCGACCGGGCGGCGACCGATGCCGGCGCCAGCGGTGCCGCCGCCGCCCAAGACGCGCAAACGGTCATCGACGCCCAACGGGTGATGATCATCGCCATCGCCGTGGTCTCGTTTCTGATCGCCGGCGGGGTCGGCTATCTGTACCTGGCCCGGCAGATCGGCCGCCGCCTGACCCGCCTGGCCGATGAGATGCGCCGCATCGCCCAGGGCGATCTGACCGTGGAGATCAGCAAGGGGCCCGCAGACGAGATCGGCGCCATGGCCGATGCCCTGCGCACCTTCCGCAAGAACTCCCAACGGGTGAATGAGTTGACCCGCCAGCGGGAGCAGGCCAAGGCCGCCGCCGCCAAGGCCCGGCAGGAGACGCTGGCCCGCCTGGGCGCGGAGTTCAACGCCCGGATCACCGCCATGGTCGACGAGTTGAACGGGGTGATCACCGGCCTGGACAGCTCGGCCCAAGCGATGCTGACCCAAACCGGCGTCGGCGCCGCCCGATCCGATGAGATGGCCGGTTCGGCCGAACAGGCCCGCGGCACGGTGGAGACGGTCACCAACGCCTCGTCCCAATTGGCCGACGCCATGCGGGAGATCAGCCAGCAGACCGAGCGGGCCGCGACCGTGACCCGGTCCGTGTCCGAGGACACCCGGCGCACGGACGCGGCAGTGGACGAATTGGCCTCCGCCGCCGATCGGATCGGCGATATCGTGCAGTTGATCTCCCAAATCGCCGAGCAGACCAACCTGTTGGCGCTGAACGCCACCATCGAGGCCGCCCGGGCCGGCGACGCCGGCAAGGGCTTCGCCGTGGTGGCCAGCGAGGTCAAGAGCCTGGCCAATCAGACCGCCAACGCCACCGGCGAGATCGTCTCCCAAGTGGACGCGATCAAGGCCGCGGTCACCAACGCCACCGACACCACCCGGCAGGTGTCCGATGGCGTCAACAATGTGACCGAAATCGTCACCGGCATCGCCACCGCCGCCGCCGAACATTCCGCCGCCACCGCCGATATGATGCAATCGATCCAGGAAACCTCGAACCGGATCACCGCCATTGCCGATGGCGCCAGCGACGTGCGGGAGACCAATTCCCAAAATCAGCAGGCCGCCGACATGGTGATCGGCTCGGTCGCCAATGTCCGCACCAAGACCGCCGATCTGAACAGCGAATTGCGGAAATTCGTCAGCGAGGCCCTGACCGGCACCGACGCCTGATCGACCCAGGGCCGGGCGCCCGGCGTGACCGGCTCCGGGGCCGTGCCATCGACGTCAGGCGGGGACGGCGATCCGGGCTGGTGCTGGCTGGTCCTGGACCGGACGGCTGAACACGGTTCGGACCAGCCCGTCCCGGTCGAAGGGCCGGTGCAGGTCCATGGGCTGCAACAGGAACAACGCCACCGACGCGATCAGGTCGATGGTCTCGCCATCGCTGGAGCACGGGCACATAATGCGCCGACAGCCGCGTTCGACCCCCAATTCGGTGACGAACACCCCGGCGGCGTAGATTGGGCGCCGGGCGTCCAAGGTCTCCCGGCACAACGCGTCCAGAAAGCCCACGAATTCCCCCGCGCCGTCGCCGCACAACGGCCCGAACCGCTTGCCGGTGACATTGCAGTCCATGTTCTCGACAATCCGGGTGCCGACCAGGCGGAAGCGGAAATCCAGGCCGCCGTCCAGAACGTCGATCAGCATGGTATCGCCCAGCAGGTCCGGGAAGGTGCACGGGTCCAGGTCGGACTTGGTCGGAAAGCGGCGGCCGCGCCGGGCCCGGTCCCAAATCTCGTAAAACCGTTGGATCGGCGGCTCTTCGATGCAGTCCGGTTCGGACAGCAGCGCGTCCACGACCCGCTCCCGGTCGGCGGCGAAATGACCCATATCCCCTCTCCCGCTCTGGTTCTGGCACTCGGTCGGGCTCACGCCCCGATCACAGGATTTTTATATTAGTTCAAAACCGGTACCATACGTCGGTAGCGAAGGAAAGGGTCCGGATGGCGGCCGGCGGTGATGGGGCCGGCGGGCGTGTCTCGGTTTGCGATCGGGCCGAAACGCGCGCTCCACGCCGGAAACGACCAATCATCAATCGCGCCGCGAACGCCGGGATTGCGCCCTTAGGTGACATCGATGGTGGCAAACGCCATGTCCGAAAGCCGGTTAATTCTCGCTGTCGGCGAACGCCTTAAAACGCCCCAGAACGGTCGCTCGTGACGAGATCACCGCAGCCTGAGCAAATCCGCAATGTTCATGACAATTCAAGTTTGAGTCCACGCCGTCTCTGGAGCTTTTTCGGGCAGCGGAAAGAGAGTAGCAAAGGTCTGGAGTGCGCCCTTATCACCGAAAATTTGCAATCCCGCCGCGCTAACTTCGTCTAGCGACGCCCCCCCATAAACGAGGCCCGCGAGCAGGTTTGGATCCCCGTTCACTGTGACGTCAGCCCCTTGGATCTCACCCGGTTCTATTTCCAGCTTGCCCGCCTCGACACTCGCCCAATGCGGCAAACCATCGAGGACCAGCGAGAGGGTTATCTGTGCATCGCCAGCCTTTTCAGCGGAGAACATTGTCCGGAAAGACAGCATGACAGACGCAGCGCTCATAGGTTTGCCAGGGGTGAGTCCGGGAGACCGCGCAGCCCAGCGGCCAAGATCCTTGATGAGCGGTTCGAGGTCTTTGCCCCATGCGGTCAGTTCGTAGACTTGTGACGCGGCCGGCGGCGGCAATTTGCGGCGCACAAGCAGATGGTTCGTCTCAAGCTCTGTGAGCCTCACGGTAAGAATGTTCGTGCTGATCCCCGGCAGGGCGGCCTTGAGGTCGCTGAACCGCTTCGGGCCGGGGATGAGTTCGCGGACGATGAGGAGCGCCCATCGTTCGCCAATGATCTCAAGCGCGTGGGCCGTCGCGCAGCCATCCTCATACGGTTTCTTGCGTGCCATGAAATCAGTGTAGCTTGTTTGTCACAATTTATCAGTTGCTTTTTTGAAGTAACTGAGGCATCCTGTCCTCATCGAACAAGCAAAAACAGCACGGCACAAAAAATCTTCATTAATTTGCCGGTCTCCGACCTGGAGCGATCAAAACGTTTCTACGAGGCGGTGGGGTTTACCCTGAACCCGCGGTTTACGGACGAAACAGCGGCAGGGGTGGGACTCAGCGACACGATGAACATCATGCTGCTCACGCGAGAAAAATTTGCTGATTTCTCACCCCTGCCGATCGTCGATACTGGCGCGGACACAGCGGTTTTCAACTGCCTGCAATTGGAAAGCCGCGACGCCGTCGATGCGATGATCGACAAAGCCAAAGCCGCCGGCGGAACAACCGGTTGGCGCGCGCCACAGGACCACGGCGTCATGTATGGCGAAGGCTTTCAGGACCCGGACGGTCATGTCTGGGAAGTGATGTGGATGGACGAGGCCGCAATGGCCGGTGACGAAGCCCCAGACTGATCCAAACACACCCAACAACAAGGAGGGACTCAATGACCTACGTGGATGGCTTCGTGGCCGCCGTTCCGATCTCAAGCAAGAACGCTTACATCAAACACGCCGAAACAGCGGCAGGCGCTTTCAAGGAGAACGGCGCGCTGTCCGTGGTCGAGACCTGGGGCGTTGATGTGCCAAAGGGCGATGTAACGGATTTCCATCGCGCCGTTCAGGCCAAGGAGGATGAGGCTATTGTCTTTTCCTGGGTGACCTGGCCAGACAAGGCGGAGCGCGATGCCGGATGGGAAAAGTTCATGGCCGATCCGCGCATGAGCCCGGAGCATAACCC
>CAYNRD010000191.1:0-5222 GCA_964399515.1 uncultured Mycobacteriaceae bacterium
TGGAGGACATGGTCGCCAAGGTGCGGGTCGCGGTGGAGAGCCGGGCCGACCCGGACTACATGATCATCGCCCGCACCGATGCCCGCACCGCACTGGGCCTGGAGGAGGCGATCCGGCGCGCCAAGGCCTATCGGGACGCCGGCGCCGATATCGTGTTTGTCGAATCTCCCGAATCCGAAGCCGAAATGGCCCAGGTGGTCGCAGCGCTGGATTGTCCGCTGGTGGCCAATATGGTCGAAGGCGGCTTGTCGCCGGTGCTGGATCGCCGGCGCTTGTCCGAGCTTGGCTTCGCCCTGGCGATTTTCCCCGCCACCGGGTTCTTGGCGGCCGGGCAGGTTCTCCGTGACGTCTATGGCGCGCTGCATCGGGACGGGTCGTCGACCTCGGTCCGCAACCGGCTCGACAATTTCGAGACCTTCAGCCGCACGGTGGGGTTCGCGGATGTCTGGGACTTCGAAAAGCGCCATGCTGGTTGAGCCGGGGGACGCCGCCGCGAACTATGCCGGCGTCTTCGACGGCGCGGTCGGCTTCGGCAGCCGACCGGCACTGTTGATGATCGATTTTATGGCCGCCTACACCACACCCGGGGCGGACTTCTTCGCCGACGGCGTGGTCCAGGCGGTGGCTCATTCGGTCGACCTGCTGGCCGTGGCGCGTGCCGCCGGCATTCCCGTGCTGCACACCCGGGTCGAATTCCACCCGTCGGGCAAGGATGGTGGGCTGTTCGTGCGGAAGGTGCCGTCCTTGCGCAAGCTGATCGCGGGCGAGCCCCTCGGCGCCTTCGATACCCAAGTTCAGCCCCTCGACGATGAACTGGTGATCGTCAAGAACTACGCCAGCGCCTTTTTCGGCACGACCCTGCAGGCCACCCTGTCCGCCGAGGGTGTCGATACCATCATCCTGGCCGGCTGTTCGACCAGCGGCTGTATCCGCGCCACCGCGATCGACGGCATTCAGCACGGCTTCCGGGTGATCGTGCCGCGGGACTGCGTGGGCGATCGCCATCCAGGCCCCCATGAGGCGAACCTGTTCGACATCAACGCCAAATACGGCGACGTCGTCGGCCGTGACCAGGTGATCGCTCAGCTTTCAATGCCGGCTTTGGCCCAAACGGCCCCAGCGTCCGGTTAGGCCGCCTGGCGGGCCTGTTCGGCGGCGGCGCGGAGTGCTGCGATCTCCCGGCCATAGCCGCCGGGGCTCTCGGCCGAGCCGGCCTTGAACACCGCCGAGCCGGCCACCAGCACGTCAGCACCCTGGGCCGCCGCCAGGGGCGCGGTCTCCCGGGTGACGCCGCCGTCGATTTCGATGTGGATCGGCCGGTCGCCGACCATCTCCGACAGCCGCGCGATCTTGGGCAGTTGGCTGGTCAAGAAGCCCTGGCCGCCGAAGCCTGGATTGACCGTCATCACGCAGATCAGGTCGATCCGGTCCAGCACATAGCCGATCGCCTCGGGCGGGGTCGCGGGGTTCAGGGCCACGCCCGCCCGGCAGCCCAGGTCCCGGATCGCCTGCAGGCTGCGGTCCAGGTGCGGGCCGGCCTCCACATGCACGGTCAAGATGTCCGCACCCGCCTCGGCGAACAGGGACAGGTACGGGTCGGCCGGTTGGATCATCAAATGCACGTCCAAGATGCCGGCCACATGGGGGCGCAGGGCTTTGACCATGGGCGGGCCGAAGGTAATGTTCGGCACGAAATGGCCGTCCATGACGTCCAGATGCACCCAATCGGCCCCTTGGGCCTCAATCGCCCGGCACTCCCGGCCGAAATCGGCGAAATCGGCGGCCAGGATCGAGGGCGCGATCTTGATCGAGCGGTCAAAGGGCATGGCGGCGACCTTTCGTCACGGGACCGGGTCAAAAAACGCCGTCGATTGAGCGGGGTCAATGGCCGTGTTCACGGCACCGGTACCGTCCCGCGATGATATCGCTCCCACCCCGCCCGACCGACGCGCCCGGGCCCAAGGGCCGTTGCGGACGCGGCCGTCGGCCGACGGCCTGGCTGGCGCTGGTGGCGATCCTGGTCCAGGTGCTGGCACAGGCCTTGGTGCCCGCACCCGCCACCGCACGCACGGCCGATGTCGGTGCCGACGGCCCGGTGATGGTCTTGTGTATCGGCGGCACCGTGCGCCATGTGCCGCTGGCGATGCTGGAATCCGGTCAGTCCTGGGATGAGATCCTGGCCGCCCTGGATGCGGCCCCGTCCGGTGAGGACGATCCGCGCATCCTGTGCCCGGCCTGCCTGATCGGCCTGGCGGGGGTGCTGAGCCAACCGTCCGGGCCGTCCGTGCCGGCGGTTTACGGCACGGCGATCCCGGCCTGTCCGCAGACCGGTCCGGTCCGGACCGCGTCGGACTTGGACCTGCCGTTGTCCCGGGGGCCGCCACGGGCGGTCTGACCCGCCCAAGCGTTCTTTGATCCCGTTTTCTCGGCCCTTCGCCGCACCCGTTTGGGACACAGCACCTTCGTGTGATCCCAAGGCGCCGTGCCGACCCATGGCCCCATCCGGACCGTTCCATGACCGATACCGTACCGATCGCCGCGCCGTGGGCGCCGGCGCGGGCCCTTGCCGTGGCCTGCTTGGCCCCTGTGAGCCTGGCCCTGCTGGCCACCGCTGGCGCGCCGGCCCACGCCCAGGATTCGGGCATCCCGTTCGCCCAAAGCCAGGGCGGTCTGGTGCAGCCCAGTCACACCAGCCCGATCCAGCAATTCGAAGCATTCCGCGGCGCCGGGCTGGACGCACCCCGTCCGCCCGGCCGCGGCGTGCAGCCGGTGGCACCGTTCCTGCCCCGCCTGCGCCAGCACCGGGATTCCCGGCCGCTGCCGATCACGCCGGTGATTGCGTTTGACCGGGCGCCGGGCGACCAGCCCTACCGAAATGACGTCATCCGCCTGCCGGGCGGTGAGCTGGACGCGCTGCGCCGGTCGGCGCGGCCGATCAAGCCGATCGGTGGCACCTCCAGCGCCGGCACCGTTTTCGAACCCCACACCCAAGCGACCCTGCGCACGCCGGAGGCCTATGCCCGGGCCTTTGGCCGGTTCGCGGATGCGGGGGACCTGTTCGAAGACGGTAACGGCAACGACGTGCCGTTCGAATACCAACGCAACACCGAACAGGTCATCCTGGGCTGGACGCCCGACCCCGGCTTCGAGCTGTTCGGCGTGGTGTTGCGGGATGAGATCGACGATGACGCCACCCCGTCCGCCGGCCTGGACAATGTGGAAACCGATCGCCTGGTCGGCCGGGTCGGGTTCGAGGCGCGCCGCGGTTTCGGCGTGTTCGATCGGGTCCGGGCCGAGGTGCGGGTGCGGGACGCCAGCCGCACCAACAACAATTTCGATGTGCGCGATTTCGGGGACGCGCCCGGCCCCTTGCGCATCGAGGTGGATCTGGAGCGACGCTTCATCGACGGACGGGTGTTCGGCGATCTTATGACCGGCCCCGTCCAGCATCGGGTCGGGGTCGATTGGGTGACCGAAGGGCGGGATGCCCTGCGCTTCGCCGACAGCACGCCCTCGGCCGACGACCCGACCCTGGACATCCTGTCGGCGCGGCTGTTCCCCGACGTCGCCATGGCGGAGCTTGGCCCCACCTGGGAAGCGGCCTTCAGCCCGTCGGAGAATGATCACCTCCGGATGGCGTTGGGCTACCGGTTCGTCACCGCCGACGCGGATGACGTCGATGTCCTGGGGGAGGGGCCGTTCGCAACCTTGGGGCCGGGCGTGGTTGCGACGCCGCGCAACGCCTACGAGTTCTATTACGGCGAGACGGAGATCGCCCAGATCGACCATTTGATCAACGGCAAGCTGCTGTACCAGCGGGAGTTCGCCCAGGACCGGCTGACCCTGTTCGGGGAATTCGCCCGCATCGACCGGGCCGCCGACAGCAAGGAGCGGTACTGGTCCAGCCTCGCACCGCCGCCGGCGGCGTTCAACCGGCTGGTGGGTGATCCCGAACTGGACCCCGAACGGCATATGCAGGCGGCAGGCGGTTTCGTGTTCGACGGGCCGGACTGGATTGGTTTCGGCCGCGCCCGCCGCACGGGGGAGGCGGTCTCCCTTGGCGCCTGGCGTTTGGCCGCCGCCCTGCGCTTTTCCCATGTCGATGACTTCATCACCCGGGACCGGGCGCGGTTGCAGGACGGCATCTTCCAGGACGATCTGGCCCTGGTGTTTCGCAATGTCGATGTCAACATGCTGACTGCCGAAGGCGACGCCCAGTGGAACCTGACCCCCAACATTGCCGCCCGCGCCAATGTGGTGGTCACCTATGCCCAGAACCTGACCGACGACCGGCCCCTCTATGGCATCGCGCCCATGGAGGGGAACCTGCTGCTGGAATACCATGACCGGCTGAAGCGCATCGGAAACTGGTCGGTCGGCGGCAAGCTGCGCATGGTTGCCGACCAGCGCCGGGTCGATGCCGATGAGGCGCTGGGTGCGGGCTTCGATGAGGGAGAGACCGACGGCTTCGTCGCGCTGGACCTCTATGCGGGTGTCCAGCTGTTCGACCGGGGCGCCCTGCGCCTGGGCCTGGAGAACCTGTTCGATCAAACCTACCAGGAGCATGTCGCGCGCGGCACGGTCGATTTCCTGCAACGCCAGCGGATCACCGCGCCGGGCCGATCGGTGTTCCTGCGCGGCATCGCAAGCTTCTGACCCGGGGGAGACCCAAGATGACCAAACCCGTGACCCGGCGTACGGCATTGGCTCTGGGGGTTGGTGGGCTTTCGCTGCTGGCGGCCCGACCAAGGACCGCCCGGGCCGCATTCGACCGGCTGACCCTCTATGGGGCGCCGATCGGCGTTTCCCTGCCGCTCGCCGAGATTGTCGACCGCAACGGCCTGCGCCCCCAGATCGGACGGGCCGATCTGTCCATCTGGCGGTCCCCCGATGAGATGCGGGCCGGTGTTGCCGCCGACCGCAAATGTCTACTCCCCGTCCGTGTTCGCCGAACTGCCGCAGCTTCTGGAGCGCGCGGGGCCGGGGCTGGAGAGCGCCGGGCCAGGCATGGCGACGGGGCTTTTCACCGTGCTCGTCGACGGTTCCGACCATGACGAACCTGTCGCGGACGCCGTGCGCGGCATTCTCGACGGGCATCTCGTGCTTGAGCGCAAAATCGCCGAGCGCGGACGGTTCCCGGCGTTCAACATCCTGAAATCGGTCTCGCGCACGATGCCGGGCGTCCATGCGCCGGACACCCAGGTCGAGCGCGCCGAGCTGGC
>CAYNRD010000192.1:0-5217 GCA_964399515.1 uncultured Mycobacteriaceae bacterium
TGGACAGCGAAGACGACGGCCCGGAGGGCGGCCTTGCGGACGACCCGGGACTGGAGAGTTTCGAGACCGAGGTGTTCGCGGCGGCGGATCCGGCCGAAGGGGCCGGCATCGAGGAGCCGGGCTCCAACGGCCCCGAAGACCCCGAAGGCGTGGAAACCAGCTTCGACCTGGAGCCGGAAACGGGCGTCACCGTCGGTGAAGAGCAGACCGAGCCGGACGACACGGACGATCTGGACCTGGATCCGATGATGCCGATGGATGTGGATGCCGACGGCGCCATGGACGACCCGATCGACGACGCTGGCATGGCCAGCGGCATGGTGCTGGAGCCGGAGGACGACCCGGACGAAGAGCAGCCCGAGCCAGGCCAGAATTCAACGGTGATCGACTTCGGCGAAGAGGCCGCCACCACCATGATGGCGATCGAGCCCGAACCCGGCCCGGGCGAAGACCAGATGACCGTGCTGATGATGGCCGAAACCGACGATGCCGGGGGCGGCTGGGTCAATGACACCGTTGGCGGCACCGACGCCCAAGGCGGCGGCGACTGGACTGTCGATCAAGGGGCTGGCGTCGCCGACAGCGGCGATGCGTTCGAAGGCGGCGACGAAATCACGGTCGCGGTCAACGAAAATGGCGATGAAGTCGTGGCGGGCGGCGTCGAGCACATCAACATGACGTGACGCCGGGCCGGGGGGAGCCCCCGCTCCCCCCCGGCATCACCGGCTGGAGCCCTGATGAACAGTTTTCAGTGCGTGTGCGGGAACAAGCTGTTCTTCGAGAACACGCAATGCGTCTCTTGCGGTCGCGAGGTGGGATGGTGCCCGGTCTGCCGTGGCATCCGGGCCGTGGCCCCCATCGGGGATGACCGGTTTCAATGCCTGGCGCCGGAATGCGGGGCCACGCTGGCCAAATGCACCAATTACGCGGTGGAGGCGGTGTGCAACCGGTTCACCGCCGTGGATCCCGAAACCGATCACCACCCGGCCCTGTGCGATTGCTGCCGGTTCAACGACACGGTTCCCGATCTGTCGGTCGAGGGCAACCGGGAGCGGTGGCAGCGGATCGAAGCGGCCAAGCGGCGCTTGATCTATATGCTGGATGTCCTGGGCCTTCCCTATGGCGGCGAGGGCGACCCCGTGGCGGTGCCGCTGTCCTTCGACTTCAAGGGCGATGAGCTGCCCCAGACCGGACGGTGGCGGGCGGCGGCCGAGGCGGAGACGGTCTTCACGGGCCACGCCAATGGTAAGATCACCATCAACATCCGCGAAGCCGACGACGCGGAGCGCGAGGCGCTGCGGGTGGACATGGGCGAGGCGCACCGAACCCTGATCGGGCACTTCCGGCACGAAATCGCCCACTACTATTGGGAGTTATTGATCCGCAGCCGGGCCGAACCGGCGTTCAGCGGCGTGTTCGGCGACCCCGACCAGCCGCCCTATGGCGATGCCCTGGAGCGGCATTACCGCGACGGGGCACCCGCCAACTGGCCTCTGGCCCATATCAGCGCCTATGCCACCATGCATCCGTGGGAAGACTGGGCGGAGACGTTCGCGTTCTACCTGGATATGGCCAGCGTTCTGGAGACCACCGCCAATGTCGGGCTGATCCCGGCGGTTGATCACGACGATTTCGATCGCATGATGGCGGTGTTCGGGCAGGTTGGCATGGTGGCCAACGAGCTTAACCGGACCATGGGCCTGATTGATCTGGTCCCGGAGACGATCGTGGCCCCGGTGGAACACAAGCTGCGCTTCGTCCATGACGTGGTGGTCGGGGCACGCACGGGCCGGCCCGTCCCGTGACCGGCGCGCGGGTTCCGGCGGCGGCGACCCCGTGGCGGCGGCGGCGGTCAGAAATCGCCGTCCTGGTCGGCGGCCCCGCCCTCCTCGGACAGGTTGTGCAGCATGGTCGCCAGGCCCGCATTCAGGGCGTTTCGCATGTCCGCGCTCAACCCCTGGGCAGCCTGGTCGCTCACCTCCCGCTCCATGGGCAGCAAGCGGTCCTTCAGCTGGCGTCCGCGCTCGGTCAGGAACACGTTCATTTTCCGGCGGTCGCCAACATTGCGGACCCGCACCACCAGGCCGCGCCGTTCCATGGCGCTGACCGCGGTCACCGTGGTCGGCTCCATCATGCCGACCCGGTAGCTCAATTCCCGCTGGGTCAGGCCATCCCCCTCCCACAGGGCCTTCAGGAAGTACCATTGGCCCATGGTCACCCCTTCGCGGGCGATGCGCGCCCCCAGGGTTCGGGCCCAAGCCCGCTGAACGTCGCGGATCAGCCCGCCGACCGGGACGGCAGCGTCCTGGCCCGCGTCAACCTCATCCACAATGAAACGCTCTCTGGTGTCCGGCAACATCGTTCTTCACCTTGCCCGCGCCTGGCACATCGGGTTGGCCCAGCGGCGGTCGCCATTGGATAAGGACCCACGCGCAGGTGAGAGCCCGCCACAAGCGTCCAGTAACTTCCATACATATCGATTGGAACGCTTCGCACAAGCGCTATTCAAAAAGATAAAGCATTTGTGAAGGTTTGCGTGAATTCATGCTCGATTATCCGGCCAAGCCGAACTATTTCGTATCACTTGCAAGCAAGAAATAAAATAATCTCACAATAAAGAGAGATTCCGTTAGATCACTGAAACACCCGGGTCAGCCGATCAGAACCCAGGCCATGCGCACGGAGGTGGCGGCCAAAAACAAAGCGAACGCCAGTTTCAACAGCCGGGGCCGGATCGCATGGGCCAGCTTCGCCCCCCAAGGCGCGGTCAGCGTGGTGACCGGAAACAACAGCGCGAAGCCGATCAGATTGACATAGCCGACGCTGAACGGCGGCAGCCCGGCCTGGCCCAGGCCCGAAAGCACGAAGCCGATGGTGCCGGGCACGGCGATCAGCAGGCCGATCGCCGCCGCCGTCGCCACCGCCCGTTTGACCGGGTAATCGAACAGAACCAGGGTCGGCACGGTCAGGGTGCCGCCGCCGATGCCCATCATGGCCGAGATGCCGCCGATCACCGACCCGATGCCGGCCTGGGCGGCGCGCCCCGGCAACCGCGTGCCCAGGCGCAGGCTTTCTGGGGCTAAGGCAATGTGCTGGGCCACCACCATGGCCATGACGGCTATGACACCGGTCAAGGTCCGGCCATCGACTAAGCCGGCCACGACGGTGCCGATCGCCACCCCCACCGCCACCGCCGGCAGCCAGGCCCGGAACAAGGCCCAATCCACCGCCCCCTTCTTATGGTGCGCCCGAACCGACGCGATCGAGGTGACAATGATGGTCGACAGCGAGGTGCCGACGGCGATGTGCTGGCGCACCTCCAGCGGGATCTCCAACAGCGTGAACAGATGGAACAGCACATCGCCAACACGAAGATGGTAAGGGCCGAGATGAGGGTCATGGGAGTACTCCTTATTGTTTTCTGTGGTGGGTGGGTTTGAATTGGACACGAACAAGCACGAACTGACACGAAGTCACTGCTGTCCAAAACGTTTTGAAATCGTCTGACGAGTCCTCTGTTCATGCGGGTAAAATGACCTGAAAGTGGCTTTCGCCGAACCAGGCCCCCTCAGATGCGCCTTTCAACTTCTCATCGGCTGTCCAAGACCCGGCAGAGGCAAGAGCAGTTGCTCCCAGATGGTGGTTTCGGGCGGTCGGCCAAAGGGATTGTCCAGCCAATCGCGCAGACTCCTGTACGTAAAGAGGTTCATCCGCAACAGGGCCGCCATGTTCGACATCGACCAGCGCGCCTTCGAAAGGAAATGGAGGTACTTGATCAGCAGCAGCGCGATGAGGGCTGTCCAAATCTGAATGCGCAAGGCGTTCTCGGTCGTTCCGACGAATGTCTTGACTCGCAGGTTCTGCTTGAGCGTTTTGAAGAACAGTTCGATCTCCCAGCGGTCCTTGTAGATGGCGGCGATGGTCGTGGCGCCGAACTCCAGATGGTTGGTCAGCAGTTCGATCTCGCGCTCGTTCTCCGCGTCCCAGACCACGACCCGTCGCAGGAGGTACGGGCAGAGGCGACGGCCTTTCTGGCTGATAAGGTAGAGGTACTCGTCGCTCAGGATCGACGAGTTGCGCGGCGGCGGCGCGGTCTCGACCACCGTGTAGCGGGTCCCGGCCTTCAAGCGCGTCACGAAGTAGACGCCGTCGTCGCACCAGCGACCGAACAGGTCGTAGTCGTTGTAGGCGCGGTCCATGGCGACGATCGATCCTGGCAGCAGGCGCAGGCGATCGGCCACGGCGCGGTCGTGCCGGCGCGCCTTGGTGATGTGAACGAAGGACGGCATGTAGTCGCCATGGTCGAGCAGCACATGGACCTTCATGCCGCCCTTGGTCCGGCGGAACTCGGCCCACGGAAACAGTGTCAGACACAAGGAGATCGTCGTCGAGTCCAGGCTCATCAGCTTGTTGCGGAACCGGAACTTGGCCTTCGGCGCGCCCAACACGCCTTGCGAGCGGAACCGAACCAACGCCGTGTAGAACAGGTCCTCGAACAGCTCGGCGGGCCGATGGCCGTTGGCGTACGAGAGCGTCGAACGCTTCGGCGCGCCGGTCAGAATGCCCAAGTGCGACAACTTGCCCAAGCACGAGGCCAAACCGTTGCAGATCTCGCGCAAGGACTCGGCCCGCGCCAAGTGGCAAAAGAGCATCGCGACGAATTGAGACCAACAGGGAAACCCCTTCGAGTGCTTCTCAGCCTCGTGCCGTGCCACGAGACGGTCGAAAACCGTCCGCGGGAAGTGCTGAAGCAGTTGACTGAACACGCTGGTTGCCCGGATCATCTCGTCGTCCTCCTGATGTGGGTGGCTGTGTCGTTCATGGTCACGCGCGAACTATACAGCACACCCGCAGGAGGACGTCTCGCAGAGATTTATTTTGGACACGAGTGACGGTAAGGCTATCCGCCACGACACGTCGGTGGCGCAGACCGACATCGCCCATCCGGTCGACGCGCGTCTGCGCGGCGACACCGTTCGCGTGATAACGCGGCTTTTGAAGCGTCTTCGCGCGGTGGCGCCGGGATTGAAGTTCACCTTTCGCGCCCACCAGCGCGCGGTCAAAAAACGCGCCTATCAGATCGTCATGCTCAAGGGGCGAAACGTCGAAGCGCGGCGCAAGGCGCTGTTCGGCGAACTTCTCGACTACCAACAAAAAGTTCGCGGCTACGCCGTCGAGGCGCTTGAAGCCATCTTTGAAGATACAACTATCGCCTTC
>CAYNRD010000193.1:0-530 GCA_964399515.1 uncultured Mycobacteriaceae bacterium
CGGATGAAAGCGTCGGCAGGTTGCTGCGCGTGCCGGCGGTGATCGCCGTGGTCACCATTATCGACCCCGAGCACCTCGACGATTACGGCGATTTCGACGCCCTGCGCCATGCCTTCCAGACCTTCGTGACCAACATCCCGTTCTATGGCTTCGCCGCCGTGTGCATCGACCATGCGGACGTGCAAGCCATGATCCCGCGGGTCCTGGATCGGAAGCTGATCACCTACGGCTTCAGCCCCCAGGCGGATATCCGGGGCGTCAACCTGACCATGGCCCATGACGGTGCCCGGTATGAGGTGGTGGTCACCGACCGGGTGACCGGCCACCGCCGGCTGATCACCGGCCTTCACCTGCCCATGGTGGGTGAGCACAATGTCCAGAACAGCCTGGCGGCGATCGCGATCGGGGTCGAGATGGGCTTCGACGACCGGGTGATCCAAAAGGCGATCCGCACCTTCTCCGGCGTCAAGCGCCGCTTCACCAAGACCGGCGAGGCCCGGGGCATCACCGTGATCGACGATTACGGCCAC